>NZ_JBFBJT010000109.1:0-25432 GCF_040686175.1 Streptomyces sp. NPDC086077
GGCGCGATCCGCATTCCTATGATGGGCCCACGACACCGCGGGCCGCTGCGACCAGGCAGTCCGACGCGGTGCAGATGCGGCGCGATGGTGGAGGGGTCGATGACTCAGGGGGCCGGTCAGGGACCCGAGGTGGAGCGCACGGCGACGCTGCGCGACTTCCGGGTGCCCGCTTACGTCCACGAGACCGGTCCGTACGACCACAGCGCGCACCCCGGTGACGTCGCGAGCCCCGTCGTGGAACCGGTGGAGCACCCGGAGGGGTACACGCCCACGGAGCGCGACCTGCCCGTCATCAACCGGGGCGACACGGTTCAGGTGACCGTCGACCCGTCGGCCGTGCCGGCACAGGAGGCGCAGTCCACCACCGGTCCCGGGCCCCTGTTCGTCGTGGGCGACGTGCACGGCTATCTCGACGAGCTGATGGCCGCACTGAGCGAGAAGGGCCTCATCGACGCCGCGGGCCAGTGGTGCGCGGGCACCGCGCGACTGTGGTTCCTGGGTGACTTCACCGACCGCGGTCCCGACGGCATCGGCGTCATCGACCTCGTCATGCGGCTGTCCGCCGAGGCCGCCGCGGCCGGCGGCTACTGCAAGGCGCTGATGGGCAACCACGAGCTGCTGCTGCTCGGCGCCAAGCGGTTCGGCGACACGCCCGTCAACTCCGGCGCGGGCACCGCCACCTTCCAGGCGGCCTGGCTGCTCAACGGCGGCCAGAAGACCGACATGGACCGCCTCCAGGACCACCATCTGCAGTGGATGGCCCGCCTGGACGCGCTCACCGAGACCGACGGTCATCTGCTCGTCCACTCGGACACCACCGCCTACCTCGACTACGGCGACTCCATCGAGGCCGTCAACGACAACGTCCGCGAGGCCCTCACCCGCAACGACGCGGACGAGGTCTGGGACCTGTTCCGCAAGTTCACCAAGCGCTTCTCCTTCCGCGACGAGGGCGGCGCCGACGCCGTTCGCTCACTGCTCGATACGTACGGCGGCACCCGCATCGTTCACGGCCACAGCCCCATTCCCTATCTGCTGGGCGAGGTCGGATCCGAGGACGGCGAGGACAGCGCCGGTCCGGTGGTCGACGGACCGCATATCTACGCCGACGGGCTCGCCATCGCGATGGACGGCGGCGTGACCATGGCCGGAAAGCTGCTGGTCCAGCAACTTCCCCTGGATAACTGAGCGTTCCCGGGGCAGGCGTACCCGGGCGGCGCCCCGGCGCACCACGGCGCAGGACAGCGGGCAATTTCTGGAAACCCCCTGTCACGGCGCACCGTCACCGCTCTACCATCGCCTTATCCGTAGCAGGCTCCCCTCCGTTTCTGCCCGACGGCTCGTCAGCGTGCGAGCCCCAAGCCCTACGGAGCATCGGGGGATGCACATGAACAGCGTTCCGCAGCACCTGTTGAGCGAGGACCGCCAGGAATACGAGCGGCTCCTCGATGAGGCGCTGCGCTCCGCGCACCACCGACCCGAACTGGCCGCTGTCGGACAGCGGCTCAACCCGGAACAGCTGCGCACCATGGCGCTCAACGCCACCGCACTCATCACGGCGGCCGCGACGACCGAGTACCAGCACTACGTGAAGGTCCGCGAGGAACTGCGCCGCCCAGCGCCGTCCACCCCGTCGGCCACCCGCGAGTCCGGCTCCACCGAGCCGGGCACGGGCGCCGTGGGGCTCGCCACCACCATGGGAGAGGCCGCCGCCGAGACGGTCGGCGCGGGCGCCGTCGCCATCGTCGCGGTGCTGGCACCCGTCCTGGCCGGCACGGCCGCGGCGATCTTCCTGCTCGTCGGCTACACCCTGAAGATGCTCGACCCCGAGCCGGGCATCGCTCAGACCATGGTCACCACCGGGTGGGTGTTCGGCGCCGTGACCGCGGTCGCCATCCTGCTCGCCGCCGTCGGCCTGTTGCTCACCGCACTGCGCAACCGGCCCTCACTGAATTCCGGTCCGTACGAGGAACTCAGCGGCGAGGTGGCCGCAGCCAGGGAGGCCTGGCGCCAGGCCCTGCTGGAGAACGGCATCCTGCCGTTCCTCCGGGAGGCCCTCACCACCCCGGGCCAGGCCGCACTGCAACGTGCGGCCCCGACGATCCCGACCAGTCGTATGCCGCACCTGGGCTACGACCGTCCGGGCTTCACCAGCCCCGGTGACGGCCCGTCGGGCGCGCGCCCGAGCTTCTCGAGCCCGGACTACACCAGCCCGGATTTCGGAGGCCCGGACCACAAGCCGGAATGACCTGCGGCTTGCGCCCCCCGTGGTGCGCAAGCCGGAGATCCGGCGGTGCCGGTGTGCTGTCGTGTGCGGACCGGAGTGGATCGGACCGGACCAGGACGACGAGGACGGGGCCGCGGCCGCACGGTCTGCGCGCCCCGCCTTGTGCCGTCGGATCGGCCGGGTCAGTCCGCGATCGGCAGATAAACCCGGTTGCCGGCGGCGGCGAACTCCTTCGACTTCTCCGCCATGCCCTCCTCGATCTCCGCCTGTGTACCGCCATGTTCACGGCGGATGTCCTGGGAGATCTTCATCGAACAGAACTTCGGCCCGCACATCGAGCAGAAGTGCGCCGTCTTGGCAGGCTCGGCCGGGAGGGTCTCGTCGTGGAACTCACGAGCCGTGTCCGGGTCGAGGGCCAGGTTGAACTGGTCCTCCCAGCGGAACTCGAAGCGGGCGTCCGACAGCGCGTCGTCCCACTCCTGCGCACCGGGGTGCCCCTTGGCGAGGTCGGCCGCGTGAGCGGCGATCTTGTAGGTGATGACGCCGGTCTTGACGTCGTCGCGGTTGGGCAGGCCCAGGTGCTCCTTGGGCGTGACGTAGCAGAGCATGGCAGTGCCCCACCAGGCGATCATCGCGGCACCGATGCCGGAGGTGATGTGGTCGTACGCCGGCGCGACGTCCGTCGTCAGCGGGCCGAGCGTGTAGAACGGAGCTTCATCGCAGATCTCCTGCTGAAGGTCGATGTTCTCCTTGATCTTGTGCATCGGGACATGCCCCGGGCCCTCGATCATGGTCTGCACGTTGCAACGCTTCGCGATCCGGTTGAGTTCCCCGAGAGTTCGCAGTTCGGCGAACTGTGCCGCGTCGTTGGCGTCCGCTATCGAGCCCGGCCTGAGGCCGTCGCCCAGCGAGTACGTGACGTCGTAGGCGGCGAGGATCTCGCACAGTTCCTCGAAGTTCTCGTACAGGAACGACTCCTTGTGGTGCGCCAGGCACCACGCCGCCATGATCGAGCCGCCGCGCGAGACGATCCCGGTCTTGCGGTTCGCCGTCAGCGGCACGTACGCCAGCCGGACGCCCGCGTGAACCGTCATGTAGTCCACGCCCTGCTCGGCCTGCTCGATGACCGTGTCCTTGTAGATCTCCCAGGTCAGCTCCTCGGCCTTGCCGTCGACCTTCTCCAGTGCCTGGTAGAGCGGCACCGTGCCGATGGGGACGGGGGAGTTGCGCAGCACCCACTCGCGCGTGGTGTGGATGTTGCGGCCTGTGGACAGGTCCATGACCGTGTCGGCGCCCCAGCGGGTCGCCCAGGTCATCTTCTCGACCTCCTCCTCGATGGAGGACGTCACGGCCGAGTTGCCGATGTTGGCGTTGACCTTCACCAGGAACCGCTTGCCGATGATCATCGGCTCGATCTCCGGGTGGTTCACGTTCGCGGGCAGTACGGCCCGCCCCGCGGCGATCTCCTCGCGCACGACCTCGGGCGAGACGTTCTCCCGGATGGCCACGTACTCCATCTCGGGCGTGACCTCGCCCCGGCGCGCGTACGCGAGCTGGGTGACCGCCCGGCCGTCGCGGCTGCGGCGCGGCAGGCGTGGGCGGCCGGGGAAGACCGCGTCGAGGTTGCGCAGGCCGCCGCGCGGCGACGTGTGCTTGATCCCGTCGTCCTCAGGACGGACGGGACGGCCCGCGTACTCCTCCGTGTCGCCACGGGCGATGATCCAGTTCTCCCGCAGCGGCGACAGACCGCGGCGGACGTCGGTGTCGACGAGTGGATCGGTGTACGGGCCCGACGTGTCGTACAGCGTGACCGACTGCCCGTTGGTGAGGTGCACCTGACGGACCGGCACGCGCAGGTCGGGGCGTGAGCCCTCGACATACGCCTTGTGCCAGCCGATGGACTTCCCGGCCTCCTCGCTGCGCGCGTCGTCGGTCGCGTTCTGGGTGGAGGCAGGCGTGCGTGCGTCCTTGTTGGCCATGAGACCGATCTCCCTACGCCGGCATTACCCGGTAACAGGTTCGGCGGTCGACGCAGCGGTTCTCGTCTGTCGACGCTTCATGGGAAACATCACTCGTGCCGAGTCACGTTCCACGTGAAACATCGCGAAGACGAAGGTCAGCGCCCTCTCAGCCCGGTGCTCCGAGCTCCCGCGTTTACAAAGGTGCCCCCACGCTAGCGTCAATTCGGGCGCGGTGAACAGAGGGCCCCCGCCGTTCTTGCGATGATCGGTCGGTGACCACGAATCAGCAGCCCCCGTTCCCGCCGCACGAACCACCGCGCGGAACCGGCTCCGGCATGGGGCCGCGACGCGACTCGGACGCGGGCGGGGGTGGAGCTGCGGCCGGTGCGGTTGGTGCTCCCGGCATGGGACGAGGCGGCGTTCCTGACGGTGGCCGGGGTAGTGCTCCGGGCATGGGGCAGGGCGGTGGTCACAGCGACGGCCGGGGTGGTGCTCCCGGCATGCGAGCAGGCGGCGGACCGGGTTTCGGCTCGGGGAGCGGGCCCGGCTTCGGTCCCGGTGGCGGATCTGGCCCGGGCAACTCGGGTTCGGGCACCGGATCGGGCTTCGGGCTGAGTGGGGTTTCCCCAGGTATGGGACCGGGCGGCTGGCGCGAGCGCGGAGCCGGTGCCGGGGGTGTTCCCGGGCAGGGCGGCGCCGGTGCCGGGGACGGGAGGGGGCACGGTGCCGGCCCGGGACGTGGTCAGGGGTACGGTTCCGAACCGGTTGGTGGTCACGGTCCAGGGGGTGGTCAGGGCTGGGGCGGCGGTCACGGCCGCGGTTTCGGCCCGGGTGACGGTGACGAGTATCCCGGCTCCGGCGGCGGCCACGGACAGGGCCAAGAGCCCAGTGGCGGCCACGGACAGGGCCAAGAGCCCAGTGGCGGTCACGGACACGGTCAAGGACCTGGCGGCGGCCAAGGACGCGGCCAAGGCCCCGACGACGGGTCGGGGCACAGCTCCGGTGATGGCCACGGGCACGGCCACTCGCATAGTCACGCCCACGGTCCCGCGGCCCCCGTCTCCATGCATCTGCGCAAGGTCATCGCGGCGGTACTCATCCCCTTCGCCGCCGCCGTGGTGGTCGGCCTCGCCGTGCTGTGGCCCGGCGGCGCCCCGCCGCACGAGCGCACCGGCGTCGGCTTCGACCGTCAGACCCAGCAGGCGACGGTCACCAAGGTCGACGAACTGCCCTGCGACTCCGTCAACGGCTCGGCGCCGGCACCGAACGGCGACACCTCCACCGCCGAGGGCTCCTCCGCCCAGCAGCAGGCGAACGGCACCTGCAAACGCGCGACGATCCGTATCGACACCGGCGAGGACAAGGGCCGTACCTTCACCGAGGTCGTGCAGCCCGACCAGTCACGGCAGTTGCACCAGGACGAGAAGGTCGTGGTCGCCTACGAGCCCTCCGCGCCCGAGGACCTGCAGTACTCGGTCACCGACGTGAACCGCCGTCTCCCGATGGCCCTGGTCGCCGGCCTCTTCGCGCTGGCCGTCGTGGCGGTCGGACGGCTGCGCGGCGTGATGGCACTGGTCGCGCTGGCCATCAGCTTCCTGGTGCTCAACTTCTTCATCCTGCCCGCGATTCTGCAGGGCTCGAACCCGCTGGTCGTCGCAGTGGTCGGGGCGAGCGCCATCATGCTGATCGCGCTCTATCTGTGCCATGGCCTGTCGGCCCGGACATCCGTGGCCGTGCTCGGCACACTGATCTCGCTGCTGCTGATCGGCGTCCTCGGCCTGCTGTTCATCGACTGGGCGGCGCTCACGGGCAACACCGACGACAACACCGGCCTCATCCACGGCCTCTACCCGACGATCGACATGAGCGGTCTGCTGCTGGCCGGCGTCATCATCGGTTCGCTCGGTGTCCTCGACGACGTGACGGTCACGCAGACCTCGGCTGTCTGGGAACTGCACGAGGCCAACCCCACGATGGGCTGGCGCGGACTGTACCGGGCCGGCATCCGCATCGGCCGCGACCACATCGCCTCCGTCGTCAACACCTTGGTCCTCGCCTACGCGGGCGCCGCACTGCCACTGCTGCTGCTCTTCTCCATCGCCCAGAGCAGCGTCGGGACGGTCGCCAACAGCGAGCTGGTCGCGGAGGAGATCGTGCGCACGCTGGTCGGCTCGATCGGCCTGGTGGCCTCGGTGCCGGTCACCACGGCACTCGCGGCGCTGGTGGTCTCGGCCGACCGGTCCGGCCAGACACCCGGCACAGCGCCGGCCACCGTCGGCGGCGGTGCCGGCGAGGCTCCGGTACCGGCCCGCACGGGGAGGGGACGGCGACGCAAGCGCTGACCCCGTAGGCGCGAGCCCTGAGCCGCGGAGCCGCAAGCGCTGACCCCCGTGGGGCGAGCGCTGCGCGACGTAGAGCAAGCGCCGAGCCCCGTGGGCGCAAGCCTTGCGGCCCCTAGGCAGCAGGCACTGCCGCCGCCGTGGGAAGGGCACACGCCCTACCCGGGCAGCGCCCCTGCCCTAGCGAGGGCGCACGCACCATGCTCCGGCGGATTCGAAGGCCTCCGGCGCAAAAGCGTTCCTGCAAGGTCCGTTCCCGCAGCCGGAGCCGCGCCTACCCACGCCCCCCGGAAGCGTTCGGCAAAGGCCGACCCGCCGACGCCTTCGACGAATGCCGACCGACCCGAAGCCCTCGGCACAAGCATCGACCCCTCGCCACCGCAGTCACACCAACCCCACTCACCCCAGGCGAAGCGTTACACCAGCCGCCTTCATCGCGTGTCTCACCCCGCGCTCTGCTCCTCCGCCAGAATCCGGTCCAGCGCCTCGTCGAGATGCGCGTCGAAGTCGGCGAGCGCCCCCTCCTGGCCCAGCGGCACCAGCTTGTCCGTACGGTCCAGGAAGGCGACCAGCGGCGCCGTGGAGGATCGGAACAGCGCCTGGTCGCTGCCTACCTGAAGCCGGATCAGGACGTCGCCCAGCGATTCGGGCTCGACCGGCGAGACCCGCACATCGCCCTCCCCACACGGTCGCCCCACCCCGTCGATCAACAGCTCCCGGCCGAAGGCCCAGGTGACCGGGGCATCCCCGGGCAGGTGAAAGGTCAGCCGCACGGCGTAGGGATCGCCTGTCTCGTAGCGCAGCTCCACAGGGATGCGGAAGGAGAGCTCCTCGGAAACGAGAAAGCTCATCATGACCTCTGCCTGTACGGACTCGCGCATCGCCTACCCCGTCACTTGCCGTTCGATTGGCCGGGAATGAACCTCTGGTACCTGGTGGCATCTTGCTGAAAGTACACACCAGATCACAAGGAGTGAGTTTTCAGATACTGATAGAGATCGCGAGTGACCCGATCGCCCGGCCCATCTCGTTCCGCAACTGCCGTACCGCGGGCAGCAGTCGGTCCGCCTGATGACTGGGAAGCGAGATCGCCATCGTTCCGGCCGTGTCACCCACAGTGATGGGAATTGCGGCGCACACCGTCCCCAGCGCGTACTCCTGGCACTCGGTCACCGGTTCCATCCGGTTCGTGCGTTCGAGTCGTTGCAGCAGGGTGCGGCTGTCCGGGACGGTGTAGGGGGTGATCGACTGCACGGGATAGCGGTCGAGGTGGTCCCGGCGGATGTTCTCGTCGAGCTGCGAGAGCAGGCACTGTCCGATCGCGTGCGCGTGGCCGGTCTCGCGGAAGTCGGCCCACTCCTCCACCGCCGGATTGCCAGGGGTGTCGGAGACGCACATGATCTCGATCTCGCCCTCACGGTAGATCGCGTAGTACACGGGCACGCCGATGGAGTCCCGCCAGCGCGCCAGGGCGTCGATGACCGTGCTGCGACGTTTCTGCTCGGCTCCGCTGCTACTCAGTCGTTCAGCTGCCTCGCCGAGGAAGAACAGCCCCTTCTCCCGGCGCAGATAGTCCTCGTGCACAAGCGTGCGCAGCAGGTGGTACGTCGTGGGGAGCGCCAAACCGGTCTCGCGGGCCAGTTGCTTGGCGGGGGCGCCGTACTCGTGCGCGGCGACGGCCTCCAGGAGGCGGATGGCGCGCTGCACGGAGCCGATGAGGGTGGTGTTGTGCTGGGGTGTGGGGGGTGAGGAGGGGTCTGCGGGTGCGGTGTCTGCCGTGGCCAAGGGTCACTCCCGAAGCGCGAGGGGGGCAGCCCGTGCAGGGGTAACACGGGAGGGGGTGTACGGGTGTACGCCGCTCGCGGGGTACACCCGCGTCGAGTTCCGGACTCTATTGGCCCGTCACCGCTCGCAGACCGTCCGCCCGGAAACTTCCCTCCCCCGAGGGAACCGGTAACCCTCGTCACCGGTTCCCGTCACCCACTCCTCTTACCAGTCGCCACGCGACGAGGAGTTCGTCGTGAACTTCCGTACGACGTAGATGAGTCCGCCGACCAGGGCGACGAAGACCAGCACCTTGAACAGCAGCCCGATCACAAAGCCCACGACGCTCGCTATCACGCCGCCGAACACGACCAGAGCGATGACCGGCACCGCGATCCACTTCACCCACCACAGCAGACCCGCGAAGATCTCTCGCATCGCCCTTGTCCTTCTCTCCGCCCACCGGCCGCATGGCTCCCACTGAGCCCTCCGGTCCCGCCAGGTCCCTTGATGTCCTGCCTCGATGCTAGGGCCGGCGAGGCTCCTTACGGAGGTCTGGCAGCCCTTGTCCTCCCCTGACCGATCCCCTAGGGAATCCGGGGAGGCGGGACCCGAAAACCCCGAGTCCGCCAGTCAGTTCCCGGGGGGCGAGAACATCACGAGCACCCGCAGGTCCTCGCTGATGTGGTGGAACTTGTGCACCACCCCGGCCGGGACGTACACCACGCTGCCCCGGGCCACCTCGGTGGTCTCCATACCGACGGTGATCGCGGCACGGCCGCTGACGACGAAGTACACCTCATCCTGATTGTGCGGTTTCTGCGGATCATGCTCGCCCGCGTCAAGCGCGTAGAGACCGACCGACATATTCCGCTCCCGCAGAAACTGCAGGTAGGCGCCGTCGTTGGCGGCGCGCTCCGCCTCCAGTTCGTCCAGCCGGAATGCCTTCATCGCTTCGTCGCCTCACGCCCGTACTCGTATCCGATCTCGTCTGCCACGATCAGACACATGATGAATTTCGTAGTCAAGACGATCGCCAACGCCGGCGCCCTGGCCGTCGCCGTGTGGCTGCTCGACAAGATCACGCTGACCGGGGACAGCACCGGGAAGAAGGTCGGCACACTGCTCGTGGTCGCGCTGATCTTCGGTCTGGTGAACTTTCTGGTCAAGCCCCTCGTTCAGCTTCTGAGCCTGCCGTTGCTCATCCTCACCCTCGGCCTGTTCACCCTGATCGTCAACGCGCTGATGCTGTTGCTGACCTCGTGGCTGGCCGACCAGTTCGACCTGAGCTTCCATGTAGAGGGCTTCTGGACGGCCGTCCTGGGCGGTCTGATCATCTCGATCGTCTCCTGGGCCCTCAACGTCATCCTTCCCGACCGCGACTGAGCACCATGACCTACCGCATCTGTTTCGTCTGCACCGGCAACATCTGCCGTTCCCCGATGGCCGAGTCCGTCTTCCGCGCGCGCACAGCCGAGGCCGGGCTGGACGGGCTCGTCGAGGTCGACAGCGCCGGCACGGGCGGCTGGCACGAGGGCGAGCCCGCCGACCCTCGCACCGTGGCCGTGCTTCGGGCGCACGACTACGGCAGTGCGCATGTCGCCCGGCAGTTCCAGCAGTCGTGGTTCTCCCGGCTCGATCTCGTCGTCGCGCTCGACCTTGGCCACCTGAAGGCGCTGCGCCGCCTCGCGCCCACCGAGCAGGACGCGGCGAAGGTGCGCCTGCTGCGTTCCTACGACCCCGCCGCGGGCGACGACCTCGACGTCCCGGACCCCTACTACGGGGGCGGCGAGGGCTTCGAGGAGGTCCTTGAGATGGTGGAGGCGGCGAGCACGGGACTGCTCGCCGCGGTACGCGAGCACCTGGAAGGACGGGCGGCATGAGCGATTCGGCAGGCGGTACGGGCGCGGAGCGGGGCTTCGGCGAGGGGACGCGCGCAGTGCGGGCGGGGCTGCCCGAGCCGGTGAAGCACGAGCCGACCCTGCCGGGTCCGGTGTTCGCCGCCCACTTCCATCTGCCGGGCGACCCGACGGGAGGGTACGCCTACGGCCGCGACGAGAACCCGACGTGGACGCACCTGGAGCGGGCGATCGGCGAGCTGGAGGCGCCCGGACAGGACGCCGCCGAGACCCTCGTGTTCGCCTCCGGGATGGCCGCCATCTCGTCGGTGCTCTTCTCACAGCTGCGTACGGGTGACACTGTCGTGCTGCCCAGCGACGGCTACCAGGTGCTGCCGCTGGTGCGACAGCAGCTGGAGGCGTTCGGCATCGAGGTACGCACCGCGCCGACCGGCGGCGACGCCCAGCTCAGCGTCCTGGACGGCGCGAAGCTGCTGTGGATCGAGACCCCGTCGAACCCCGGGCTCGACGTGTGCGACGTCCGGCGTCTCGCCGACGCGGCACACGAGCGCGGTGCCCTGGTCGCCGTCGACAACACTCTCGCCACACCGCTCGGACAGCGCCCCCTGGAGCTCGGCGCGGACTTCTCCGTGGCCAGCGGCACGAAGCAGCTCACCGGGCACGGGGACATCCTCCTCGGCTACGTCGTCGGCCGCGACGCCGAGACCATGGCCGCCGTGCGCCGGTGGCGCAAGATCGTCGGGGCGATCCCGGGGCCGATGGAGGCCTGGCTCGCGCATCGTTCGATCGCCACGCTCCAGATGCGCGTCGACCGGCAGAACGCCGGCGCCCTCAAGGTGGCCGAGGCGCTCCGTGACTGGCCGGAGGATCTCGGGGTGCGCTACCCGGGGCTGATGAGCGACCCGTCCTACAAGATCGCCTCGGAGCAGATGCACCGCTACGGCTGCGTGGTGTCCTTCACGCTGCCCACGCGCGCGCGTGCCGACCGCTTCCTGGACCTGCTGCGACTCGTGGACGACGCGACGAGCTTCGGCGGGGTGCGCTCCACCGCCGAGCGACGGGGGCGCTGGGGAGGGGACGCCGTACCGGAGGGCTTCATCCGGCTGTCGGTCGGCGCCGAGGACCCGGCGGACCTGGTCGCGGATGTGCTGCGCGCCCTGGACGAGTCGGCGCGGTGACCGCCTGCCGGACGCCCTGTGAGGGATCCGGCTACGGAGATCGGACGGTCCGAGCCTCCCCCCTCGTGGCTCGGACCGTCCCCGGTTCCGCGCGCTAAGAACCGCGCGAACAAGGCTAGTTGACTCTCTGTCAGTGTCCAATCACAGTAGCGACAGAGACCTATCGACTTATTTATAGTTGGGCACTGCTCCAGGGGTGGGAGCAGTGCACGGGAAGGAATGGGCGCGCCGTGGATCTGGCCTTGCTGCGCACGTTCGTGACCGTGCACCGGGCCGGATCCTTCACCCGTGCCGCCGCACTGCTGGGCCTCTCCCAGCCGGCCGTGACCTCGCAGATACGCACGCTCGAACGACAACTGGGCCGTCCCCTCTTCCTGCGGCAGGCGCGCGGCGTGACGCCGACGACCACCGGCGACGAGCTCGCGCACAAGGCCGCTCCGCATCTGGACGCGCTGGTGGAGATCGCCGAGAGCGGACTCGGCGACGAGTCCTCAATGCGTACGTTGCACCTGGCCGGTCCGCCGGAGTTCACCGCCGAGCGGGCGCTGCCCGCGCTCGTGGAACTGACCGGGGACGACGGACAGGCGTTCGCCTTGCGGGCCTCGTTCGGCAACGCCGAGGAGACACTGGAAGGGCTGGCCGCCGGCCATCATGATCTGGCCATCAGCACCGCCCGCCCACGCGGCGCTCTGCTCACCGCGACTGCACTCTGCGACGAGGAGCACGTCCTGATCGCCGGCCCGCGCTGGGCCGAGGAGATCGACACCGGGGCACTGCGCCACAAGGGCGCACACGCTCTGGAGAACCTCCCTGTGGTCGAGGTGCACGAGTCGCTGCCGTTCGTGGCCCGCTACTGGGCTTCCGTCTTCGACTCCCGCCCGGCCGCGTCCGGCACCGTCATCGTTCCCGATCTGCGTGCCGTCCTCGCCTGCGCCGCCGCGGGAGCCGGGCTCGCGGTGCTGCCCCGCTATCTGTGCGCGCCCGCCCTGGAGCGCGGCGAGGTGGTCGCGCTGCTTGAACCGGCGGTGCCGCCGCTGCGCACGTACTTCCTGGTGGTGCGTACCGGAACGCTGGCCATGCCGCATATCGCGCGGGCGCACGAGTGGCTTCAGCGGGCGGCCATCGACTGGTGCTGAATCCGGCATCGAGCGGCTTCACTCATCGATTCCGTGGGGTGACGATCCGCGATGTTTCACGTGGAACATCGCGGGCCACATTTCTCCCATGACCGTCCGACCCGTGGTCAAGCGCACCGCCCGCGCCGTCCTCCTGGACGGTGACGACCTCGTCCTGATCAAGCGCACCAAGCCCGGCGTCGATCCCTACTGGGTCACCCCCGGTGGTGGGGTCGAACCCGGTGATCCCACCGTCGTCCACGCCCTCCACCGCGAGGTGTACGAGGAACTGGGCGCCAAGATCACTGATGTCGTGCCGTGCTTCGTCGACACCGTCGAGCACATCGGTGAGGACAGCGCCTCGACCGGTGTGAAGGTGCAGCACTTCTTCGTCTGCCGGCTCGAATCGATGGACCCGTCCCTGCGGCACGGCCCCGAGGTCGAAGAGCCCATGGGTGAGTACGAGATCGTCAGAGTGCCGTTCACCCGCGTCGGGATCGCCTCCGTGCACCTCGTACCGCTGTCGCTCCGGCACTACCTCGACGGGAACATCGAGGGCGTACGGGCCATGCACGCGCCCGATCTCGGCTGAGCCGGTCGGCATTAGGAGCGTGCGGCCGCCCCCTCCTGGTATCTCGCCACGTCCGTCAGCTTCCGGTGGCGACGAGTTCCTCCACCGAGTCGTGCCGTATGCGCGTGGCCGGGACACCGACGTCCCGCAGGGCGTGCACACCGCTGCGGATCATGCCTGGCGGGCCCGACAGATAGGCGTCGTACTCGGTCCAGGGGCCGTACTCCCGTATGGCGTCGGGGAGCTGGAGGTGCGACTGCTGGTCGATGATCGCGCGCACGGAGAGCCACGGGTGGGCCTGCTGGAGCCTGAGCATCGTGTCGATGTCGTACAGGTCGTGGTCGGTGCGTGCGCCGTAGAACACCTCGACCGGCCGCCGCTCACCGTGCTCGGCGACGTCCTCGACCAGGGCCTTGATCGGCGCGATTCCGGTGCCGCCGCCCAGGCACAACAGTCCTCTGTCCGTGGTGTGGTCCACGGTCATCGAACCGGCCGGCGGGCCGAGCCGGATGACGTCGCCGGGCCGGGCGCGGTGCACCAGGGCGTTGGAGACCCAGCCCGCCGGAACCGCCTTCACATGGAAGCTGAGCAGGCCGTCGGAGCGGGGTGCCGAGGAGAAGGAGTAGTGCCGCCAGACGCGCGGCCACCACGGTGTCTCCAGGCTCGTGTACTGCCCGGCAAGGAAGGGGTAGGGCTGGTCGGGGCGGACGGTGACGACCGCGACGTCGGGGGTCCTGAGTTCGTGGGAGACGAGCTCCGCGTGCCACCAGGCCGGGGAGCGCAGCTCGTCCGCGGCCGACGCGTCGATCATGACCTGCGAGATCGTCGTGTACGCCCGTACCCACGCCGCCTCCGCCTCGTCGCTCCAGACGGACTCGGCGTATCGGCTGAGCGCGCCGATCAGGCACTCGCCCACGGCCGGATAGTGATCGGGCTGCGTGCCGTACTTGCGGTGGCCGCGGCCCAGGTTCTGCAGGTAGGGGACGAGCACGTCGCTGTTGTCGATGTGCTCGGCGGCCGTGAGCAACGCCTTGAGCAGGCGGTCCCGCTGGGCGTCCATGGCCGCGGGGAAGAGGGGGCGCAGGTCGGGGTGGCGCACGAAGAGCAGGGCGTAGAAGTACGAGGTGACCTTGTCGGCGACGGGGGCGACGGTGGCCATGGTGCGCCGGATGAGGACTGCGTCCGGCGAAGCATCCCCCTGGGAGGTGGGGGCGGGCGGTTCGGCGTGCTGGGCCGGACCGGCGGGGGCGGCTTGCGGGACGGTGGGGGCGGGGTTCGCGTGCGAGGGCGGGGTGGAGGCGTGCGGGGCCGGGGTGGGCGTGTGGGTGGCCGGAGCGGGGCCGGGTGCCTGGGGGTGCGTGGCGACGCCCGACGGCTCGGGATGCGGGGCGACAGGAGCCGCGTGCGGTGCGGCGGCCGGGGCTGCGGACGGCGCGGTGTGCGGGGCCAGGGCTGTGGCCGGCGCGGTGTGCGGGGCCGGGGCTGCGGAGGGGCTACCGCCGGCTGTGAAGGGCGACGGCTCCGTGTGGTCCGGCGCATGGCGCTGTGGGGGCACGCGGTGCGGGGCGGGCGGGGCCTCGGTGGTGGCAGTGGTGCGCGGGTCGTACGGCCGGGCCTCGGTGCTGTGCGGGGGCGGCGCGGGCATGGACACGGCCGCCCGGCCTATTCGCCCATGATCCGCCGCGACATCTGGGGCGGCGGCCCTGGCACCCTGAGCAGGCGACGTGGCGCCCGAGGGAGCTGAGTGCGAGGGCCGCGCGCCTGCGAACGGCTCCGCCTGGTGCGGGCGCGTATGCGGCTCAGGGGGCCGCGCTTCGCCCGGCGCCTGCGAGGCCGGTGCATCCGCCTCCCGCGCCCACGGGGAGGCTCCCGAGCCTTGTGGTTGCGGCTCTGGCGCGGCCTCTGTCACATGACCGGCATCCTGGGACCCGAAGGCCGGGCGAGGCTGACCCCCGGTGGCCGGCGCCGTCGTCCGGGAGAGGGCCTCGGTGACGTACGGCCGGGCAAGCGGCTCTTCGGCTTCGGGATGTCCGTGTGGCTCCAGGTGCCGCGAGGTGGCGTTCGGTGCGGCCTGGTCCGCCGGGGCGCCCGAGTCGTGGCCGAGCGCGGCCCTGCCCACCGTGCGCATGCCGGCCAGGCGGCTGCCGTCTGCGGCCTCCCGCTCGGCTCCCTGCGTCGGCGCCGGCTGCTTGCGCGGCGTGAACCAGCCGCCCCCGCCGTTCGAAGAGCCGCTGTCGGCCGACGTGGTGGTCGGAGCGTCCATGGTGTGCCTCGCCTCGAACATCTTTCGGTCGGTCTGCGCACTTCCTCAGTCGGAAGATGCCTGCTTCCTCCGCAGCCGGTTGCTTTTCCCGTTCGGCGTCGCGGCCAACGCAGCCATGGTCAACCTCCGTTCCCGATGCGTACGGACAAGCAGGGAGAGAGTGTGACATTGGCCGCAGCGTTCTCACCGCAGCGTCCCACTTCCTGTGGACGCCCGGCCGCTTAACCGAGAATGCGGGTCTTCGATCTCTCCGTCTCGTTAGGCTGCATTGCCCTGCTCTCGGCCCCGGCGGGAAGTGTGCTCCGTCTTCCGTACGGGAACCGGAGTCGACCCTACCGGCCCCCGGCCCGCACACAAGTCCCCCCTTCCACGCTCACGATTTTGACGATGGGGAGATCCAACGATTCCCC
This sequence comes from Streptomyces sp. NPDC086077, assembly GCF_040686175.1. NCBI lineage: Bacteria > Bacillati > Actinomycetota > Actinomycetes > Kitasatosporales > Streptomycetaceae > Streptomyces > Streptomyces sp. NPDC086077. The sequence goes on from NZ_JBFBJT010000109.1 coordinate 15,688, forward strand.
CAATTACTGGGCGTGCCGCACCAATTCATAGGCATCCCACAGATCCCTCCCCGCGTACGAGTGGGTCGCCAGGGCGGTCAGATGGCGATCCGCATTGACGGCGACGGAGACCGGGACGACCCCGAACAGCTCCTTGTCCGAAGAGGAGTCCCCGTATGCGACACAGTCCGCCCTTGTCACCCCGAACTCCCGGCACAGGCGGTCGGCGATGAGCACCTTGGCCGCGGCGCTGAGCACCCCGGCCGGGTCCAGGGGCTGGGTGAACGGAACGGCGGGGAAGAGCGAACCGTGCGCCGCATGAGCACCCCAGCCGGTGAGTCGTTCGACGAAGAACGAGGGGGACAACGACACCACCGCGCAGTAGTCGCCCCGACGCCTGATCTCCGCCCAGACGTCACGGATTCGCTCCAGCCAAGGCGCTCCATGGAAAGCCGCCAGCACATGCGCTTCGGTGAGGCCGGCCCACAATGCGTGCACCCGATGCGCATACTCCGGCGGGCCGATCAGCCCGGCCGCAATCTCCCGTTCGAGCGCCACCGTCTCTGCTTCCAGGCCGAGTTGCCGCGAGATCTCCAAGGGAGCGGTGGTGCCGTGGAGCAATGTGCCGTCGAGATCGAAGAGATGAAGTCTCGCCATGACACTGGAGGCTAGTGGGGCGCCTCGGACTTTCCGAGGTCCGGCCGAGGGGACTGCCGGATCCCCGGTCGGCGGGACCGATGGATGCTCGCCGTTCGCCGATGTTTCACGTGAAACACCACGCGCTCGTCCATGTGTCCGGTCGCACTCCACGAGTTGGCGAAAAGGACGCACCTCTCTGCCGAAACGGGTGGACGCCAAGGGCACCGGTCAGACAGCCTGACCTGCGTGCCTACTCCTCCCCTCGCTGCTCTGGCGATCCGCCGCCTGACCCGTCGCGACCTCAAGGCCTGTGCCGACTTGTCCGAGGACCGGGGGTGGCCGCGCGAGGAACACAAGTGGGGCTTCCTCCTCACCGCCGGGAGGGGATACGGCATCGACGACCCTCAGGGAGGGCTCGTGGCCGCCTGCACGGTCACCGAGTACGGGCCGCAGGAGCGCCCCGAACTGGGAGCCGTGGGGATGGTCCTGGTCGCCGAGCGGCACGCACGGCAGGGCATCGGGCGCCGCTTGATGCGTCACGTGGTTTCCCTGATGGGCACCACACCACTGACCCTGCACGCGACGCCGAACGGTCGACCGCTCTACGAAGAACTCGGCTTCAAGGCAACCGGCCGCGCAGAGATGCTGCGCGGCTTTTTCATGCCCGTCGGCCCTGGGCCCAAGGTGGCCACCCGCCCCGCGACCGGCGAGGATCTCCCCAAGATCCTCCGTATCGACGCCGAGGTGTTCGGTGCCGACCGCACGCACATCGTCACGCGTCTGCCCGCCTTCGCCGACCAGGTACGGGTCGCCGAGGAGGACGGCCGCATCACCGGCTACGCGGCGGTATGGCCCAACATGGAGACGCATGTAGTGGGTCCGCTGATCGCACGTGACACGGAGACCGCCAAGGCCCTGATCGCCTCACTCGCCGCCCACACCGATCGCCCGCTGCGCACCGACATCGATGTACGGCACGAGGAGCTGCTGACGTGGGCGAAGGAGCGCGGACTGGCATCGGTGGCCTTCAACGCGGTGATGACGTACGGGGTGTCTGAACTCCCGGGTGATTGGCGCCGGCGCTTCGCCCCACTGACGGTGGCAGCGGGCTGAGTTCGAAAAGGGGAGAACGCCGGTCCCTGGAGGGACCGGCGTCCTGACCCGACGAACCCAGCGGCCGTCAGACGAGCTCCTCCACGGCGGCCGTGGCGAAGCCGTGGTCCTGCTCCGGCGCGCCGCCACCCACTCCGATCGCACCGATCAGACGACCGTCACGGTGAATCGGCAGACCGCCGGCGATGAACAGCAGCGGTCGGTCGAGCGCGGTCTGCAGGGAGTGGAACGGTCCGTCGGGCTTGACCACGTCGACGAGGTCGGCGGTCGGCGCGTTCAGCTGGAGGGCGGTGTACGCCTTGCGGGTGCTGGTCTCTCCGGAGATCAGCACGGCCTGGTCGTCGCGCCGGAAGGCGAGCAGATGCCCGCCGGCGTCCAGGACGGTGACGCTGACGGTCGCTCCGGCGGCCTCGGCGGCCCGACGGGCAGCGGTGACGAGAACCTCGGCGTCCTGGATGGTGAGGGGCGCGACGGCGGTGGCGGTGCTCATGTCGGATGTCTCCTTGTGTGTTGCTGGTGAGGGAGCCGGCCGGGCGGCGCGGGGACGGCCCTGGCCCCGCGAGGACCCGGCTCGGGGGGCCAGGGCGACGGACGCTGTGGGACGTACGGCGGGCGTACGGGCCCGTGGGGTCCGGCAGGTCAGTGGTGGACAGCGGCCCGTACCTCGGCCGCGACGACGGCGCTCGGGGTGCCGCCACGACGCTCCAGGGCGGCCGAGAGGACGGCGAGGACCAGAGCGGCCGCGGCCAGGACCGCGCCGACCCAGTTCGGGGCCGTGTAGCCCAGGCCGGCGGCGATGACGAGGCCGCCGAGCCAGGCCGAGAGGGCGTTGCCCAGGTTGAAAGCGCCGATGTTCACCGCGGAGGCGAGGGTCGGGGCGCCGTGCGCCTGGTCGAGGACACGCTTCTGGAGGGGCGGGACGGTCGCGAAGCCCAGGGCGCCGATCAGCGCGATGCTGACGGCCGAGAGGATCTTGTCCTGCGCCGTGAGGGTGAAGAGCGCGAGGACGACCGCGAGAGCGCCCAGGGAGACGTACAGCATCGGCATCAGGGCACGGTCGGCGAACTTGCCCCCGACGAGGTTGCCGGCCACCATGCCGAGGCCGAAGAGGACCAGCAGCCAGGTGACGGAGCCCTCGGCGAAGCCGGCGACGTGGGTCATCATCGGCGCGATGTAGGTGATGGCCGCGAAGACACCTCCGAAGCCGAGGACGGTCATAGCCATGGCGAGCAGCACTTGGACGTTCTTGAAGGCGGCCAGCTCGTGGCGCAGGTGCACACCCTCGGGCTTCGGCGTTTCCGGGACCAGCTTGGCGATACCGGCCAGGCCGACGAAACCGAGCGCGGCGACGACGGTGAAGGTGACGCGCCACCCCAGAGACTGCCCGACGAGCGTGCCCAGCGGGACGCCGACGACGTTGGCCACGGTCAGGCCGGTGAACATCATCGCGATGGCTCCGGCCTTCTTGTCCGGGGCGACGAGCTCGGCCGCGACCACCGAGCCGATGCCGAAGAAGGCACCGTGGGCGAGCGAGGCGACCACACGGCCGATGAGCATCACGGAGAAGGCCGGGGCGAAGGCGGAGAGCAGGTTGCCGACGATGAACAACCCCATCAACACCATCAGCATCCGCTTACGGGAGATCTTGGTGCCGAGCACGGTCATCAGCGGGGCACCGAACATCACGCCGAGTGCGTAGCCGGTCACCAGGAAGCCGGCTGTCGGGATGGAGACCCCGAAGTCAGCCGCGACCTCGGGCAACAAGCCCATGATCACGAACTCTGTGGTGCCGATTCCGAAGGCCCCGATCGCGAGGGCCAGAAGCGCGAGAGGCATGGGGGAATACACCTTCCAGGCGATTGCAGGAGCGCTTTGCGTGCGTCCACAATAGTTGCAGACGCGGGTTATAAGCAACCGCCGTCTATTGCGCGGTTGCTCTATCCTGGTCTCAGCCGCTCCGGGACGGAGGAATCCAATGACAGCGACGGACCCCGCGCTCACCGCCCTCGCCCAGGGCTGGTGCGCCCTCTCCCTGCTGCACGGGAGGATCGAGGCGCACATCGAGCGCGCCCTGCAGGCCCGGCATGGCCTGAGCGTGCGCGAGTACTCCCTGCTCGACGTGCTCAGCCGACAGCACGACGGCGACGGCGGGCATCTGCAGATGAAGCAGGTGGCCGACGCGGTCGTCCTCAGCCAGAGCGCCACCACCCGACTGGTGACCCGCCTCGAGGACCGCGGCCTGCTGGAGCGGTACCTGTGCCCCACTGACCGCCGCGGCATCTACACCAACGTGACCGGGGCGGGGCTGAAGCTGCTTCAGGAGGCACGGCCGACCAATGACGCCGCCCTGCGCGAGGCGCTCGACGAGGCGGCCAAGGTCCCTGAGCTGGCTCCGCTGGTCCGGGTCGTGGAGTCGGTGAACGTGTCCGCATAAGGTGCGGCTATGGGAGATCTTGAAATACGAGCCGCGGTCACGGAGGACCTCCCCGCGATCGTCGGCATGCTCGCCGACGATCCGCTCGGCGCACAGCGCGAATCCCCGGACGACCTGACCCCGTACCGGTCCGCCCTGGAGCGCCTCGACGCCGACCCGAACCAGCATCTCGTCGTCGCCGTTCGGGGGGACCGTGTCGTCGGCACCCTCCAGCTCACAATCGTTCCCGGGCTCTCCCGGCGCGGAGCGACCAGGTCGATCATCGAGGGCGTCCGTATCCACAGCGACGAACGGGGCAGCGGCCTCGGCACCCAGCTCATCGAATGGGCCGTGGAGGAATCCCGCCGCCAGCACTGCCAATTGGTCCAACTGACCTCCGACGCCTCCCGTGTGGACGCCCACCGCTTCTACGAACGACTTGGCTTCACGGCGTCCCACGTGGGTTTCAAGCTCCAGTTCTGAAGCTCCGAAGCACAGCGCGAAGGGCCATGTTTCACGTGAAACATGGCCCTTCCACGCGTTGAACGCGGGCGCCTAACCGATCCCCCGCCACCCTTCCGGGTCCACTCCCCCCGGCACTTCCGCCGCGTCCTCGTACGGCTGACGCGTGAACACGAACGACCCGAGGTCCAGGTGGCTCAGCGACGCGTCCGCCCGCCGTACGGGCCTCAGCAGCTCTCCGGCGTAATAGCCCTCCAGTCCGGTCCAGGTGCCGTCCCCGTTGGCCCGGAAGCGCGCGCCACGCCCCTTCCCGGACAGCGGCTCCAGCGACACCCCGCCGCCTCCCGTCAGACGCAGCCCGAAGGCGTACGTCCCCCAGTACCACTGGCCCGCCAACTCCAGCACGGCAGGCTCGACTTCGGGCAGCGGCCGCCACGGTTCGGGAATCCGCGGCTCGGCGTCGGCAACGATGCGTACGAGGTCGGCGCCCACCATCGACAGGAACGGGCCGGAGGTGCAGTTGGCGAGCACTACCGCCGCGACGTCGTCCGCCACACTGAGGGTGAGATTCGCGAGGAAGCCGGGCAGCGAACCGGAGTGGCCGACGAGCAGTCGGCCGTCACGGTGCTGGATCTGCAACCCGAGGCCGTACGACGCGCCGTCTGCGAGATCAGCGGCCTCGGCCGGCGCCGCGGGCGCCCGCATCTCCCGTACGGTCTCCGCGCTCAGCACCCGTTCGTCACCCTGAGCCAGGAACACGGCGAACCGTGCCAGGTCCCCGGTGGTCGACCAGAGCTGACCGGCGGGCGCCATTCGTCCGAGATCCTCAGCGGGCTCCGGCAGCAGCACGTCGGCCCAGGGATGGACCGCCCAGCCACCCGCGTGGGGCGCAGACGGCTGCCCACTCGTCCGGTCCAGGCCCAGAGGGTGGAGCACCTCGCGTCGCAGCACCTCTTCCCAGGGGGCACCGCGAAGCCTCTCGACGAGCGCACCCAGCAACGTGTAGCCGGGATTCGAGTAGTGGAAGCGCCGACCGGACGGATGCAGGAAGGGACGTTCACCGAGCACGTCGGACAGCTCCGGACGCAGCGACCCCGGACTGCGCTCCCACCACGGCGCGGGGGACTCGGCGGCCAGCCCGCTGGTGTGCGCCAGCAGTTCGGCGATGGTGGCCTCGCCTGCGCTCGTACCCGAAAGATGCTTCTCCAGGCGGTCATCGAGGTCGAGAAGGCCCTCGTCGCGCAGCCGCAGCACGAGAACCGCGGTGAAGGTCTTGGTGATCGAACCGATCCGATACTGGACGTTCTCGTCCGGCACCTCACCGTCCACCGACGAACGCGCCCCATGCCACACGGCACGCCCGTCCCGCACGACCGCCGCGACCATCGACGGGGCTCGCCCCTCGGACTGAGCCACGGCAAGCCGGTGGAGCAGCGCCCGGCGCGTACCGGGAAGCAGCTCTTCCTGAGATGTAGTCATGCCCCCAGTCCACCCGCCCGCGCGGCAGACGTCGAGCGCATTTCCCCGCGTACGGCTGCCGACCGGCAGCCGTCCATGGGAGCACACCTTCCGTGCGTCCGCGATCTCGTCCGGTTCAGGTCTGAGCCATGTCCACGAAGCGTGAGTAGTGACCCTGGAAGGCCACCGTGATGGTGGCGGTCGGGCCGTTTCGGTGCTTGGCGACGATGAGGTCCGCCTCGCCCGCGCGAGGCGACTCCTTCTCGTAGGCGTCCTCGCGGTGCAGCAGGATGACCATGTCGGCGTCCTGCTCGATGGAGCCGGATTCACGCAGGTCGGAGACCATCGGCTTCTTGTCGGTGCGTTGCTCGGGGCCACGGTTCAGCTGGGAGAGCGCGATGACCGGGAGTTCCAGCTCCTTGGCCAGCAGCTTCAGGTTTCGCGACATGTCCGAGACCTCCTGCTGACGGCTCTCCGCGCGCTTGGATCCGCCCGACTGCATCAGCTGGAGGTAGTCGATGACGACCAACCGCAGGTCGTTGCGCTGCTTGAGGCGGCGGCACTTGGCGCGGATCTCCATCATCGACAGGTTCGGGGAGTCGTCGATGTAGAGGGGGGCTGCGGAGACGTCCGGCATCCGGCGGGCCAGCCTCGTCCAGTCCTCGTCGGTCATCGTGCCGGAGCGCATGTGGTGCAGCGCGACACGGGCTTCGGCGGACAGCAGACGCATCGCGATCTCGTTGCGCCCCATTTCGAGCGAGAAGATGACGCTCGGCAGGTTGTTCTTGATCGACGCGGCCCGCGCGAAGTCCAACGCCAGCGTCGACTTACCCATCGCGGGACGCGCGGCGATGACGATCATCTGACCTGGATGCAGACCGTTGGTGAGAGAGTCGAAGTCGGTGAAACCCGTGGGCACACCGGTCATCTCGCCGGTGCGTGACCCGATCGCCTCGATCTCGTCGAGCGCGCCCTCCATGATGTCGCCGAGCGGCAGGTAGTCCTCGCTGGTGCGCTGCTCGGTGACGGCGTAGATCTCGGCCTGGGCCCGGTTGACGATCTCGTCGACGTCGTCGTCGGCCGCGTATCCCATCTGCGTGATCCGGGTGCCGGCCTCCACGAGGCGGCGCAGGACGGCCCGTTCGTGGACGATCTCCGCGTAGTACTCGGCGTTCGCCGCGGTCGGCACCGTCTGGACGAGTGTGTGCAGATACGACGCCCCGCCGACCTTGTTGATCTCGCCGCGCTTGGTGAGCTCGGCGGCGATGGTGATGGGGTCGGCAGGCTCGCCCTTGGCGTAGGTGTCGAGGATCGCCTGGTAGATCGTCTCGTGCGCCGGCTTGTAGAAGTCGTGTCCCTTGAGGATTTCCACGACGTCGGCGATGGCGTCCTTGGACAGCAGCATGCCGCCCAGCACCGACTGTTCGGCGTTGAGGTCCTGCGGCGGGACCCGCTCGAAGGACGAACCCCCGCCGTCCCAGGAATCGCTCTCCCGACCTCGCTCGTGCTGTTCCTCTCGGCCTCGGCCGCCTTCCGGACGGCGGCGGGAGGGCAGACGATCGCTGGGACCGCTGTCGGCCCACGGGTCGTCCAAGGGCTCGGAAATGCTCACCGAGCCACCTCCTCCCGTCCGCCGAGCGGACCTCGCCGTGCTCCTTATTCCTACGGCACGGCACTGACAACTAAGACGCCCGGCTCCGGTTCTGACGCGTCGGTTTTGGGACGGTTCCAGGAGCCGGCGGAGGAGCGTGCGCCGGACCACGTTAGGCCCCCGGGCACCGTCAGCCAATCTGGTTATCCACAGGCCATGTGGACGACGGCCCGGATGCTGTGGAGAACTCCGCGAAACCTGTGCACGACACGGTGGACAGGCCTGTGAACAAGCCCGCACCACCTCCTGAGAACAGCGCCTGACCTGCGCCTTTCCCGTCCACCGGCTGTGCAGAAGAAAAACTTTCCCAGTCGGCCCAAGATCGCCTCGAACAGTGCGCGACACTACGCTGCGCAACGAGCCGAGTAAGGGTCACTACGGCATTGCGTCTCTTACCTGTGGAAGATTAGATTGGTGCTCATGACACAGGCTCCCGCGACCTCCCGGGCTGCTCGGCGACACCACGATCGAGAGATCGTCTCTCTGGCAGTCCCGGCCTTCGGCGCACTGGTCGCCGAGCCCCTCTTCGTCCTGGCCGACAGCGCGATCGTCGGTCATCTCGGCACCGCCCAACTCGCCGGGCTCGGCATCGCCTCGGCGCTCCTCACGACCGCCGTCAGCATCTTCGTCTTCCTTGCCTACGCCACTACCGCGGCCGTGGCCCGCCGGGTCGGCGCCGGCGATCTGCCGGCAGCGATCCGCCAGGGCATGGACGGCATCTGGCTGGCCCTGCTGCTCGGCGCGGCCGTCATAGCCGTCGTCCTGCCCACGGCACCGTTCCTCGTGGAGCTCTTCGGCGCCTCGGACACGGCGACCCCCTACGCGATCACGTACCTGCGGATCTCTTCCCTCGGCATCCCCGCCATGCTCGTCGTCCTCGCCGCGACCGGTGTGTTGCGTGGCCTGCAGGACACGAAGACGCCGCTCTACGTCGCCGTCGGAGGGTTCGTCGCCAACGGCGTCCTCAACGTGCTCCTCGTCTACGGCGCCGGCTTCGGCATCGCCGGCTCCGCCTGGGGCACCGTGATCGCCCAGTGCGCCATGGCCGCCGTCTATCTCGTGGTCGTCGTCCGCGGCGCCCGCAGGCACGGCGCCTCGCTACGGCCGGACGCCGCTGGGATCAGAGCCTCCGCACAGGCCGGGACACCTCTGCTGGTCCGCACACTCTCGCTCCGGGCGATCCTGATGATCGCGACAGCCGTCGCGGCCCGCCTCGGCGACGCCGACATAGCCGCCCATCAGATCATCCTCTCCCTGTGGAGCCTGCTGGCCTTCGCTCTCGACGCCATCGCGATCGCCGGACAGGCCATCATTGGGCGCTACCTCGGCGCCGACGACCCCAAGGGAGCACGCGACGTCTGCCGCCGCATGGTGCAGTGGGGCATCGCGGTGGGCCTCGTCCTCGGCCTTCTCGTCATCGCGTCCCGCCCGGCCTTCCTGCCTCTGTTCACCAGTGACTCCGCCGTGAAGGACGCTGCCTTCCCCGCCCTGCTGGTGGTGGCGCTCTCCCAGCCGATCTGCGGCATCGTCTTCGTCCTGGACGGTGTCCTGATGGGTGCCGGCGACGGCCCCTATCTTGCCTGGGCGATGCTCGTCACCCTGGCGGTCTTCACCCCCGTGGCGCTTCTGGTACCCACCGTCGGCGGCGGACTCACCGCACTCTGGGTGGCCATGACGCTGATGATGACGGTTCGCATGGTGACCCTGTGGCTACGCACACGCTCGGGCCGCTGGCTCGTCACAGGCGCGACCCGCTGACCAATCCGTCGGGTGAAGGGCCCGGAAGACGGAGTTGCACCCGCATCGGCGTTTCACGTGAAACAGCGCTGATTGCCGATGTTTCACGTGAAACGACCGGCGCTACGCTCGCCATCGGGCCGCAAGACGACCAGACGGCAGCCGCAAGACGCGAGTGGGGCCGCACCCCGAAGGGTGCACGGCCAGCACCGCGGCTCCGGAGATCACCGAGGAGAGCGGCAGGGCGAACGCCAGCACGAGACAACCGGCCAGCCCGGCAACGGGGACGGCGG
>NZ_JBFBJT010000110.1:0-24982 GCF_040686175.1 Streptomyces sp. NPDC086077
GTGCCGACAGTAGTCGGCACCGACCCTCCACCTCGCCCATTCCCTTCCGAGCTCGGCCAGCGTCTTTTCCCCGCCCAGGAGGCCTTCCTGGCCACATAGGGCGTGTATCAGAAGTGGATCTCCGCTGAGAGGTGATCTTGATTGGTGACGCGATGCTCGTCTGGCCGGCAGGGAGCAGGCCGCGACCCTGCAGTCGTCCCTGAGCCGTTGCAAGGTGGAGCGTACGTGGCGTACAAGCAGACGCTCAGGTGACGAAAGGGACTGCTGCATGTTCGGGTGACAGCGGGGTTTATGCAGCCAAGGCTGCGGCTGGGGTCATGATGGTCTCGTACTCGACGGGGGTCAATCGGGCCAGGCGTCTCTGACGCCGGCGTCGGTGGTAGGTGCGCTCGATCCAGGTCACCCTCGCGATCAGCAACTCCTGGCGGGTGGCCCAGGCACGGCGATCGAGGACGTTCTTCTGCAGCAGCGCGAAGAAACTCTCCATGGCCGCGTTGTCGCCGGCCGCACCGACCCTGCCCATGGAGCCGACCAGGTCGTGACGTGTGAGAACGGACACGAACTTCCGTGAGCGGAACTGGGATCCGCGATCGGAATGAACAATGCATCCGGCGACTTGGCCGCGACGGGCCACGGCGGATTCAAGGGCTCTCACCGCGAGGCTGGACTTCATCCGGGCGTCGATGGAGTAGCCCACGATGCGGCCGGAGTACACGTCCTTGACCGCGCAGAGATACAGCTTGCCCTCGCCGGTCGCGTGCTCGGTGATGTCCGTGAGCCACAGCCGGTTCGGCCCGGCTGCGGTGAAGTCCCGCCGCACCCGGTCATCGTGGACAGGCGGCCCGGCCTTGGCATTTTTCCCGCGGCCTCTTCGCTTGCCGAAGGCGCTCCACCAGCCGTTGTCTCGGCAGATCCGCCAGGCGGTCCGCTCGGCCATCGCCTCACCGGCGGCCCGGGCCTCGTCGAGAAGGAAGCGGTGGCCGAACTCGGGATCGTCGCGGTGCGCGTCGAACAGCGCGTTGGCACGGTGTGCCTCGGCCATCTCGGCGTCGGTGACCGGCCTGGTCAGCCACCGGTAGTAGGGCTGGCGGGCCAGCCCGAGCACCCGGCACGTCACCGTCACCGGCACCCGGTGAGGGGCAGCGGTGGCAGCCAGCTCGCGGACGAGCGGGTACATCATTTTGCCTGCAGGTTCGCCTGCGACAGATACGCCGCAGCCCTCCTGAGGACCTCGTTCTCCTGCTCCAGCAGCCGGATGCGCTTGCGGGCCTCGCGCAGCTCGGCCGACTCACCCGATGCCGTCGCGGGCCCGGCGCCCTCTTCGGTGTCGGCGCGGCGCAGCCACTTCGACAGCGTGATCGGGTGGACGCCGAAGTCGGCGGCGATCCGTTCCAGCGTGACGCCGGGCTCGCGGTTGCGCGCGACCCGCATGACGTCCTCGCGGAACTCCTTCGGATACGGCTTGGGCACTGCAACATCCTTCCAGGCCACCTCTCAGCAAGCCAGGTCAGGTGTCACCCGATCATGCAGCAGTCCCAACGCTGCGTGCCGGCAGGCACAGCTGCTCACGTCACGAATGAGTTCGGTCGCTAGGCGCCATGATGAGATCTAGATCTTCGCCGCGCTCTGGGAACGTGCTGAACTGGGTGGCGTCCCGTACGCAGCACTCCCGGGGAGAGAGCATGGGTGAGGCCGCCACGGCCGTGTCCGGCGAGGCGTTCGAGGCGCTTTCGGAAACTTGGGCCACATTCTTGCGACCCGTGCATTGCTGTGTGTCATCGCGCCGGAAGACGTCCCGGGTGTGGCCGTCGTGGAGGCTGCTCTCACCCGCTGTGAGGGCGCCGATCCGGTGGTGGTCACGACCGCGGCGCCGGGCAATATGGCGGCGTTCCTGGACGCGTTCCACGCCGCTCTGCACCTTGGTGTCCGGCCGCGACGGCTGGCCGACGCGCAGCAGGCTGTCGAAACCGAACTCGCCCGGCGCGCCTGGCCGGTGGTGGTCGTACGTGATGCCCATCTGCTGCGGACGGAGGCCCTGCTGTACGTCTACGCGTTGTGGAGCCTGTTCCAGGAGCGTGAACGCCGGATGCTGGTTGTCCTGGTGGGGCCCGAGCAGATCCGGTCCGTACTGCGCCGGCCATCCCTCGCCGGGCTGGAGAGCTGCGTCTTCATCTGGCACCGCCTCACCCCGTAAGCGCAGGCTCCCGGGTCTCGACAAGCCCGGGGTCCTGCGCGGAGAGCGGTCCAAGGCCGCCTCAGCAGGAGTCCTTACGGTGATAGCACCACATGGTCGCTCACCAGTCGTCGGGTGCGCTGCCCACCCACGCGATCGGCTGGCCCTTGCTGGTGTGGCCCCAGTGCGGTTCCTGAATCGAGGTTTCGTGGCCGTTTTCCAGGACGCATATCCGGCTCCACCGGTAGTGGCTGCCCGGGCAGGCCCGGATGAGGACGGCCAGTCGCCGTCCTGTACAGCTTGCTCGTAGCGGCCTTGGAGGGGCTGCAGGCGGGCGCGGAGCTCCGTCCCCTGCCGTGTCTCCGCTTTCTTGAAGCAGTGCTCGCGCCTGCTGTATCTGCGCATCGGCCAGGACGAGCGAGAGGGCCTTCTGCGCCCAGAACGTATCCGTCTCCCGGCGGTACCGTGCTACGGCTGCCTTCAGCACCCATTCATTATCGTTTCCTGCGGCGGCGAAAAAGAAGTTCCGCCCCAAGTAAAATATGATTGGTCTTATGTGCCCGATTGTGTGAGGTTTTCGATGGTGGGTGCTTCGGAAGCCGAACGGCTCGCGCGATCGGTTGGGGGAGGGAGCCACAGGCGAACGGTTCCCTCCCCCACTCTTGCGGCTGCCGGTGTCCTGTGCCGCATCCAGGCTTCACTGCGTGCTTTGGAGGGGCAGCGCTTTTGCGGGTTCAGAGTTGGACGATGATGAGGGCGATGTCGTCGTCCGGGCCGTTCTGAAGCGCTGGTAGATCGGCGAGAAGGGCGTCGGCCAGGGGTTCGGGGCTGAGATGGCTGCGGCGGGCGAGGCTGTGGGTGAGGTGGGCCAGTCCGGTGTCGATGTCCTGGTCGCGGCGTCGAGCAGGGCGACGGAGTCCACGCTTCTGATGTCGACGCCCTCACCCAGGACCCGGCAGTTGGACAGCACGGTTCGCTGTCCTGTGGCCCCGAAGGAGCCAACACCCCACGCCGGCGCTGCGGGTCGTGCTCGCCACACAGCCAGTCCGCCCACACCCGCCTCGGATACACGTCCGGCTCATTGGCGTGCAGCTTCGCCGACACACTCTCCAACCCCTCCGCGTACGCTTGCGCCTCCATCGTCCGGTGATGGAACGTGATGCACGTCGACAGATCGTGCTGCGCCATCGCGTGCAGCAGCGCCGCCTGCAAGGCCCCGATCCGCTGACCGCGAACCTCCTCGCTACGCCGGTCCGCGACCAACACCCCCCACCGGGCGATCGCCGCCCGCGCTGTCCAACGGTCACCTGGGCTGGCGGGGCAACCTCGACGAGGGCGAGCCGCACGGGATACCCGGGTCGTACCTCAACGGGTTCTATGAGGCACACGAGTTGCCGTACGCGGAAGGAGGGTACGGCTATCCGGAATCCGGTCAGACGGCGATCAACGTCACGAACGGCAAGGTGCTCCGTCTGCTGGTCGGTGACGAGCCCTTCGATCTGCGCTACGGCAAGCTCCACAGCCACGAGCGCATCCTGGATCTGCGTGCGGGTCTGCTGCACCGTCACTGCGAATGGACTTCGCCCGCCGGCTCGACCGTGCGCCTGCACTCCACTCGCCTGGTCTCTTTCACTCATCGTGCGATCGCGGCCATCGCCTACGAGGTCGAAGCCCTGGACGCCCCGGTGCGTATCGTCGTCCAGTCGGAACTCATCGCCAACGAGCAGCTTCCGACGGTCTCGGGCGATCCCCGCACAGCCGCGGTCCTGAAGTCACCTCTCGAGTCGGAGGAGAACCGCGCGTCGGGAAACCGACTGCTGCTGGTCCACGCCACTCGCCGGAGCAAGCTCCGGATCGCTACCGCGGCCGACCACACTGTCGAGGGACCCGCCGGGACACAGACCAGCAGCGAGAGCACTGCGGACGTCGCACGCCTGACCGTCACGTCGCAGCTGGCGGCCGGCGAAAGGCTGCGGATCGAGAAAATGGTCGCCTACGGCTGGTCGCACGTGCGGTCGCTTCCGGCGGTGCGGGACCAGGTCGAAGCGGCTCTCGCGGCGGCGAGCAGCACACGCTGGGAGGGCCTGGTGGAGCAGCAGCGGACCTATCTGCAGCGCTTCTGGGCACGATCCGATGTCGAGGTCGACCGCGACGACGAACTGCAGCAGGCCATCCGCTTCGCCCTGTTCCATGTGCTGCAGGCCGGTGCGCGTGCCGAGCAGCGCGCCATCCCTGGCAAAGGGCTCACGGGGACAGGGTATGACGGTCACACTTTCTGGGACACCGAAACCTTTGTGCTGCCGCTGCTCACGTACACCTCGCCTGGCGCCGTCGCCGAAGCGCTGCGCTGGCGTCAGGCGACGCTGCCTGCAGCGCGCGAGCGAGCACGCCAACTCGGGCTTCGGGGGGCTGCGTTCCCCTGGAGGACCATCGACGGCGCCGAGTGCAGCGCCTACTGGCCGGCTGGCACCGCAGCTTTCCACATCAACGCCGACGTCGCCGACTCGGTCATACGCTATGTCTCGGCGACCGGCGACGAGGATTTCGCCCGCAGCAGCGGTGTCGAACTCCTTGTGGAGACCGCCCGGCTGTGGATGTCGTTGGGCCATCAAGACGATCGTGGCCTGTTCCATATCGACGGCGTTACCGGGCCGGACGAGTACAGCGCGATCGTCAACGACAACACGTACACCAACCTCATGGCAGCGAGAAACCTTCGCGGGGCCGCCCACGCCGTCGACCGCTACCCCGACGAAGCGGCGGCCCTGGGCGCGGACGGCCAGGAGGCCGCGTCATGGCGTCACGCCGCCGAGTCGATGCACATCCCCTACAACGAGGACCTGGGGGTGCACGAACAGCACGCCGGGTTCACCGACCGCCAGCCGTGGGACTTCGCCGGCACCCGTCCCGATCAGTACCCTCTGATGCTCAACTTCCCCTACTTCGACATCTACCGGAAGCAGGTGGTCAAGCAGGCGGACCTGGTGCTGGCCATGTATACCTGTGGCGACTGTTTCGACATGGAGCACAAGTCGCGCAACTTCGATTACTACGAGTCCTTGACCGTGCGCGACTCCTCCCTGTCCGCCTGCTGCCAGGCCGTCGTCGCAGCGGAGGTGGGCAACGAACGTATGGCTTACGAGTACGCCGTCGAAGCGGCGTTCATAGATCTCGACGATCTCCACATGAACACCCGGGACGGGCTGCACATCGCCTCGCTGGCGGGCACGTGGATGGCTCTGGTCGGCGGTTTCGGAGGCATGCGGCACAACGAGGACAACCTGACATTCGTCCCCAGGCTGCCCGAAAAATTCAGCCGCCTGGCATTCCACATGATCATCTGGGGCCGCCGGCTCCGCGTGGAGATCACAGCCGAAGAAGCCACCTATGTTCTGCTCGCGGGAGAGCCGATGACGATCTGCCACCACGACCAAGTGGTCACGCTCGTATCCGGCTCGCCCACGCGGTGTCCCATACCCGACGCACCCGCCCGCCCATCGCCGAATCGCCCGCCGCACTGCCAGCCCGGGCGGGGCAGCCCCCGGCGGGAGTGACGGCGTCCGCCCCCGGCCGGTGCCCGGCGCCGTGACGCCTCCGCCGTCCGGTCTGATCCCGATCCGCGCGGCGGATCCTCAGGGCCGCCGGCTCGGCGCAGCAGCAGGGGCGCTCGAAGCAGTTACCCGTCGCGCGGCACCTCTTGCCCGAGCCGTGCGTTGGGCGACGCTGCATGGACCGACGGGCCCGCCCGGGGCATCGCCTCCCGATGGACGGGGGTACGAAGGGCCGCTCAGTCCGCCAGGCCCGGCATCGCGCCCTCGGCGAGCTTGATGCGGGTCCAGACGTTCATGTTGACGACGACGCCGACGATTTCAAGCATTTCCTCCGGGCTGAAGTGTGCAGCGAGCGCGTCGTGGAAGCGCTGGAATGCCGCGTCGCGGTCGGTGTCAGCAGCGCGGGTGAGCGCCTCGGTGTAGCGCAGCGCCGCCTGCTCGGCCTCGGAGTGCAGCTCGGTCTCCCACCATGCGGTCAGGGTGTCGATCTTGGCCCGGGGGATGCCCGCCTCACGTGCCGCCTGATAGTGCAGGTTGAGACAGTAGGTGCAGTTGTTGAGCTGCGAGACCCGCAGGCGCAGTAGCTGGGCGAGACCGCGGTCGATACGCAGCGTCGCTGTGTATCCAAACGCATCCGCGCCCATCCGGGCCATGCCGATCAGCACCTCGTTGCGGCTCGCGTCGAGTCGACGGTTCGCGATCTGCACATCATCGGTCATCTCGGCCCCTTCGGTGCTCAGTGTTCCTTCGGCCGTACTTCCGGACCCCGCTCCGAGCCGCTCGTTCATCCCTGACAAAACACCAGTTCCGGGCGACCGTGAGACTCCGGGCAAGCGGCGGCGTGTCGGCAGGCGAGCGTGTGCCTGACCGCGCGGCTCGAGCGGTGACGGACTGCGGGTATTCCACGAGGTGCCGAGCATGGACCATGCCCTGCTGTCGGACTCGAGTGGGCGACTGCCGGGAAGGAGGGAACACGACGCCTTAACGCTACGCCAGCGCTTCTGGCGTGCACGATCCGCTCGGCGACATCCGGCGCGCTGTGCCGCCCGGTGCTTTGCCGGTGAGGAGCTGGTTGTCCGCTCCCAGGTCCTAGACATCCGGGTCGCTGAAGGTGGCGTAGGAGCCGTCGAGCTCGCTCCGGAGCTGGAGCCGTACCTCATCGCGGGGCACCACGTACCGCGGCGGTCCTCGGGTTCCTCGGCCTGCGCAAGGTGCGCACGATTTCCCTGACCCAAGCTGCGACCGTAATGGGCGGCGAAGGACTTGAAGCGTGACGCACTGGCTGTCCGGCTCGCCTCTCGTCGTCGGCGTTGTCAGCGCGAAGTGGCGCGCCGTGCACCTCACGCCGCCTGGCTCGGAGTGCTCCATCATTTTCGGTGAGGGGCTGACCTCGACCCCGCCGGGCGTGATCCAGGGCCTGTACCTCATCGTCCCCGACGTCGAGGCGGCACGCGCGGAGTTCGCCGCCCGCGGCGTCGACGTCAGTGAGGTGTGTCCACGACGCCGGAGGCATCTTCTTCCACGGCCACGACAACGGGGGCGTCGTCCATGACAGCGAGGGCCAGGCACGCGAGGCCGGCCCCCATCCGGACCGTGCCTCCGCCGTAGCGTCGAGGTCCAGCCGGAATCCCGCAGCCTCGTAGAAGGCCTTGGCCCTGTCGACATCGGAAGCGGCGGGTCGACGACCGCACCGGTGACGTCCGCGTCCGCGTAGTCGCCTGGGCGAATCCCCACGCGGACACCGTCAATCAGGTCTCTCCTGCGAGTCTGGTTTCACGGGTTCCCGTGAACGGTTCAGCAAGGGAAGTGCCGTCAGGGGAAAGACGATCACGGACAGGAGCCCGGCCGCCACCAGGGCCGCCGCGTTGGCGGGCTGGATCGCATCCAGCTTCAGTCCGATCGTCGTTGTCACCACGATGAAGGGCAGGGAGGTGGCCTGCAGGACGCCGCTGGCGAACACTTCCGCCGGGGACAGACCGGCCCTGCGGTAGACCAAGGCGGGCAAGCCGCGTACGAGGAGGAGCGCGGCGAGGAACAGCGGCACACGCAGAAGGGTCGCAGTGTCGGCGAACAGCGCTTTGAGGTCGAACTGGATGCCGCTGGTGACGAAGAAGATCGGGACGAGGAATCCGTAGCCGATTCCCTGGAGTTTGACGTGGAACTGGGGGTGCTTCCGGTCTGCGTCGGGTGCGACCAGCCGCAGTACGGCCCCGGCGATGAAGGCGCCGAGAACGGCCTCGAATCCCAGATGCATGGCGACGGCGGACAGCCCGACGACCAGAACCATCGTGAGGCGGATGCGGATCTGGGCGCTCGTGTCCGCGAGATTCACCAGAGTCCGCGACAGCCACATGGAGCGTCCGGCGCGCATCGACGTGACCACGATGAGCGCCGTCAGGCAGGCGAGGCTGATCAGCAGAAGGACTCTGGAGCCCGGGCTCGACGAATGCTCGGAGAAGAACAGCGACAGCAGCACGACGGCGCTGATATCACCGGCGGAAGCGCCACAGATGGTCAGTTGGCCGACTGGCCGTCCGACCGCGTCGGCGTCCTTCAGGATCGGGACCAGCAGTCCCAGGGACGTGGCCACGAGTGCGGTGCCGATCAGCAAGGGGCTCTCGACCAGGCCGGCGAGGTCCAGGCCCCAGCCGACGATCCCGGCCAGCGCGATCGAGGCCACCAGGCCGACGGCGACGAGCCTGGCCAGCGGCCCGCGCAGCAACTGGAAGTCGATCTCCAGGCCGGCGAGGAACAGCAGGAAACTCAGCCCGATGACGGAGAGGGCCTGAACGGTGGCGTCAGGCCGTACCAGGTTCAGCACCGCCGGACCGAGCACGATGCCTGCCACAATCTCCAGGACCGGACCCGGGAGCGGAACCCGGGGCACCAGGGCGAGGAGGAACGGGACAGCGGCAGCCACCACGAGGACGATGAGCAAATTGTCGTACCCCATCGCTGACTCCCGTAGCCGGTGTGACGGGCACAGGTTCCGGCCGCCGGTTCCGGCGCCGTCACCTCCTTCCACGGTGCTATGCACCGCTGGTCTTCGCAGGCTCAGCCGGTGTCTGCGCTCCGGGGCCGGACGGGCGTCACCGTGGTAAAGCCGCAGGTCACATACGGCGGTGTATGCCGTCCGGGCTGAACGCTCGTGCAGTACGTCCTCGCGTAGACCATCGGCGTCCCGGACCAGGTCGCCGGCCGGTCTCCGCAGCGAGCCGGCTTCACCAACCGCGAGGAGGTGTGGAGGCTGTCGCCTACGCTGCGCAGTCCGGCGATCAGGGATTCGGCACGGGGGCTTCATGGTCGCGAGGTGGCCTGGGTCGTCACCACCGCCGACGGCGCTGACCAATGCGTCCTGGCCGTCAGCGATGGCGTCGGGGTTCGTCCTGCTGGGCGCTGGCGCTCTGGTCTGACCGCGACAAATCTGACGCCTGGCCTCGACCTGACTGTGCCGCGGGCGTGTCGCAGTGCGGACATGTCGCCGTTGCGCCACGTTCAACTCGTAGACACCTTCGATCCGTTCGCCACATCATCGGCCAAGCCTATGAATCTAAGCGAACGGAGAGTTCTTTCTGATGTTTTCACGAGGTCGCCTGAGAGCGGCGATATCGACGGGACTGATCCTGGTTGCCGGGAGCCTGCCGGCTGCCGCTTCGGCGCAGTCGACTGCCGACGGCCCCGCCGCTCCTCTGACCGGCGCGAGGGGGGAAAGCACTTCCGCGACGGTGCGGCTGGTGACCGGTGACCGAGTGACCGTGACGACGCTGCCCGAGGGGCGGCGTGCCGTGTCGGTCCAGCCTGGGGCCGGCCGCGAGCACATGGCTTTCAGGAGGGTCGAGGGCGAGGACAAGGCGTTGACGGTCATGCCGTTCGACGCCCAGGCATTGGTCGCGGCGGGCACTTTGGACCGACGGCTGTTCGATGTGACGGGCCTGATCGAGGACGGTTTCGACGAGGCCCGCACCCCTGTGATGCCGCTGATCGTCTCCTCACTGCCGCAACCGTCACGGGCGGGCGCCAGGGTCACCGCTCAGGCAGCGCAGGCGGCCGAGGCGACGGCGGACCGCCTGGCGGCGCTCCACACGGGCAAGGCGCCCTCGCGCAGTCTGGAGAGCATCGACGCCCGTTCGGTACGCGTTGCCGGTCAGGATCTGGGAACGTTCTGGAAGACGCTGCACCGCGGCACGATGTCGGACGCCGCCCGTGCCGAGGTCACCCCGCGCATCGCGCTGGACGGCAAGGTGAAGGCGGTGCTGGACCGCAGCACCGCGCAGATCAACGCGCCGACCGCCTGGAATGCCGGCTACGAGGGCCAGGGCGTAAAGGTGGCAGTGCTGGACACCGGCATCGACGCCGGCCACCGGGATCTCGCCGACCGCATCGCTGGAGCGAAGGACTTCTCCGGCAGTGGACACACCGGTGACCCCTTCGGTCACGGCACGCATGTCGCCTCGACCGTCGCCGGCACCGGTGCCGCGTCCGGCGGGGAGCGGCGCGGCGTCGCACCCAAGGCCGAACTGCTGATCGGCAAAGTCCTCGACGACAACGGGTGGGGCGCCGAGTCGGGCATCATCGACGGCATGGAGTGGGCGGCCGACGAGGGCGCCAAGGTCGTGAACATGAGCCTTGGCGCGGACATTCTGACCGACGGCACCGACTCGATGAGTCTGGCCCTCAACTCCCTTACCGCGTCCACCGACACGCTTTTCGTCGTCGCCGCCGGCAACTCGGGCCCGCACCAATACACCGTCGGCACGCCTGGCGCCGCGGACGCCGCCCTGACCGTCGGCGCCGTCGACCGCAACGACAGCCTCGCCTCCTTCTCCAGCCGTGGCCCCCGCCACGGCGACAACGCTGTCAAGCCCGATGTCACCGCTCCCGGCGTCGGAATCGTCGCCGCCCGCGCCAAAGACAGCCTGATCGGCACCCCCGTCAGCAACGACTACTCCGCGCTCGACGGCACCTCGATGGCCACCCCGCACGTCGCGGGCGCCGCGGCGCTGCTCGTCCAGCAACACCCGGACTGGAGTGCGCAGCAGCTCAAGGACGCGCTGATCAGCACGTCGCATACGGTGCCTGGCACCAAGGTCACCGAGCAGGGCGGCGGCCGCGTCGACCTGGCCGAAGCCATGGGCCCGCTCACCGCCACCGGCACCGTTGCCCTTCCCTCGGTGCATCTCGGGCAGGCGAAAGGCCCACGGCAGGCGGCCACCGTCCGCTATACCAACACCAGCGACAAGCCGCTGACGCTTTCTCTCACCGTCGAACTGGCGACCAGTGCCGGCCGGGCGCTACCCGACGGCGTTCTCACCCTCGACTCCGCCACGGTGGAACTGGCGGCCGGGGCCACCGCACAGATACCGCTGCGCACCGACATCACGCACGCGGTCCGCGGCAAGTACTACGGATATGTGACGGCGAAGTCCGCAGACGGCTCCGTACGCGCGCACACCACCGTCTCCCTCGGGGTGCACGCCCCCAAGCACCGGCTCACCGTGGTCTACCGCGACCGCGACGGCCGCATCGTGCCTGGCGCCACTCCGTACATCTGGGGTGCCGACGGCGAGGTGTCCTACTCCGATCCCCGCACGGGTGTCGCAGAGGTCGAAGAGGGCACGTATCTTCTCCACAACGCTTTCAGCCACACGGGCGAAGACGGTGCCACCGAGCACGGCGACGTTGTTGCCCCCGAAGTGAAGGTCACCAAGGACATCACGGTGACGCTGAGCGCCGTCGGGGCCCGTGAAGTGAAGGTCCGCACGCCTCGTCCCGCAGAGCGATACGGCATGCTCGACGCCTCGTACTACCGTGAGATCGACGGAAACGGCTTCATCACGGGCACGGTCGTCTGGCCCACTGACAGGTACTACACAACCCCGGCCGCTCCGGTCACCGATGGTGCCTTCGAGTTCAACCTGCGTACGCAGATGAAGCCGCGAGAGCTGCGGCTTCATGTAGCGGGCCGTCCGCTGGAGCTCACCACTTACTACGAGCCGGATTCGCTGCCCTTCGAGGACCGCAGCACGCGGCTGACCACCGTGAACGCCGGCGCCTCGCAGGCACCCGACTTCCGCGGTGCACGCGGAAAGCTGGCCGTCGTCCGGGACGACCCTTCCGGCGCCCACTACGACTTCCATGCTCTGGCACGCGCCGCGGCCGGCGCGGGAGCCAAGGCGCTGCTGGTGGTGAAGCCCGCAGGAGACGTCATCCGCAGCGAATGGAACCCGGTAAGGGACAGAACCGCCATACCGGTTGCGCGGATCTCCTCGGCGGACGGGGCGGCCCTGCTCCAGCGGATGTCGGAGGGCACCACGAAGGCGGAGTTCCTCGACATGCTGCGCAGCCCGTACATGTACGACCTGGCGATCACCAAGAACTCCGTACCCGCGGTGCCTGACTTCGACCTGGCAAAGCGGGATCTGGTGGAGGTCCGCAGCGCGTACGCCCGCACCGGTGACTCGACGTGGACGAGCGAGCAGCGTTTCGCGTGGCGTCCCTACATGACCACTGCCATGTACGGCTACGACCGGATCGTGCCCGTGGGCCACGAACGCGTCGAGTACGTGAGTACCGCCGCCGACACGCAATGGCAGCACGCTGTCACGCACGGCACGGTCAGTCAGATCGGCCTGCCGTTGTACGGCGGTATGCGCGACGACGTCCACACCTACCAGCCGGGCCGGCGTGCCACGGAGCGCTGGTTCGAGGCGGTGGTCCGTCCGTCGATCCCGCGCGGTGGAGACCGTCCGTCGGTGCGTGAACGCAACAGTTTGGAGGTGTACGTCTCGGAGTTCAACGACTCCTCCGACACCGCTCACTGGTCGCACGCTCTGTTCGGCGCCACCGGCGAGACGGCCACGGCGGCGCTGCACCGCAACGGTGAGCAAATCGCCCGCAGCGAGCGCGGGGCATGGGGCCACTTCGATGTACCCAGCGGTGATGCCGAATACCGGCTCGACCTCACCACGGGGCGGGACAACCCCAACTGGCGCTTCGGCACCGGCACGCGCACGTCCTGGACGTTCCGTTCGGACACGACCAGCACCAGGGCACTGCTGCCGCTGCTCCAGCTCGACTACGACGTACCGGTCGACCTGGGCAACGCGGTAGGCCCGCAGCGCAAGCACACCCTCGGGCTTGGCGTCCGTATGCAGGACGGCATGGCCGCCCCGAAGGGA
Organism: Streptomyces sp. NPDC086077; assembly: GCF_040686175.1. Lineage (NCBI taxonomy): Bacteria > Bacillati > Actinomycetota > Actinomycetes > Kitasatosporales > Streptomycetaceae > Streptomyces > Streptomyces sp. NPDC086077. The sequence continues at coordinate 12,903 of NZ_JBFBJT010000110.1, forward strand.
GTGCTGCTCAAGGTCGAGACGTCCTACGACGACGGCAAGACCTGGACCCGCGCCACCACCGCCCGCAAGGGCAGCGGCTTCACCGCCACCGTCGAACGGCCCTTGCGGCTGCACGGCGACGCCTACGTCACGCTGCGCGTGACCGCGACCGACTCGGCCGGCAACAAGGTCGAGCAGACAGTGAACCGCGCCTACCTCCACCGCGCCGACTGAACCGTCACCTCAAGCGCCGGCTGGGTGCCGCTCTCCACTCCCGAGGAGTGAGCGTGGCGCCCGGCCGGCGGGCGGCTGTCGATGTAAAGCCCTGCCCGGCCGGAAACCGCGATTGCCTGCAGCGCGCCATGCTGCCCGACACCACACGCGATCGCGCCGATATCGCCGTGCGCTACCGGCCAACCGCCAGCGCAACTGGACATTCACGGATGGCCGGCCGAAGGAGTCGACGGCGGCGTTGCTCTGCTGACCGAGCTTGAGAGGTGGCCGGGTGGCCGAGTCCTGTATGACCCGCGCCCCGGCGGGCCTCGCCTGCCTGGTCCGGGCGTGGAGCTGCCGCTGCTGCTATTGAGGCGATACGCCTGGCCGCAGGCGTGGGCGGTGGTGGTCGGCTCGCTGTGTCTGCGTGGGCGGTGCAGGGTGGGGCTCGTGAGGAGCGCGCCGTTTGTCGTACATCCGCTTTCGGCTTCGGGGGGCCGGAGGGTCACTGTGCATGCCCGCGGCGTGGACGCGATTCTTGGCACCGCCTACAGCGACCGTGACCTGGTGGCGTTCCTTGAGAAGGCGGGCGTTCAAGATCCTGGCAGTGTCTTGGACGACGCCCGGTGGATCGACTGGCGAGGCAGTCCAGCCCATCAGTGGAGTGCCTGACGCCTCCGTGCCGCCGTGGAGCGGCGCGAGTCCGCCGCCAGGCCGGTTGGCCAGGGTCCGCCCACGGCAATAGTTGGCCCAACGTGAGAGCTGCGAATGGGTGCTTGGCCCGACGCCGGGCAGGCGCATGGTGGTGTGCCCGCGATCGGGGCGGCAGTGTTGGCTCTCGCCAGGGTCAGAAGCGCACCGTCGAGGGCCGGGACGGGGGTCTGTCCGGAGTCGAAGAGGGAGGTCGTCGTGGACTGGGCAAGGTTCGCGCGGGAGATGGCGGGCATGGCGCGGGAGTTGCTGGCGCAGGACTCGGTGGACGCCACGCTGGAGCGGATCACTGCTTCCGCCACCGGGCTGGTCGAGGGCTGTGCGCCGCCGGCGTACTGATCCTCAGCGGCAACCATGTGCGACGCCTCGCTCCCACCGATCAGCTGGTGATCGACAGCGACCAGCTCCAGGAGCGCCTGCAGGAGGGACCGTGCTTCGACGCGGCCCGCCCCCACCACGAGGAGCGGGTCTTTCGGATCGCGGACTTCACCGCCGAACAGGACCGGTGGCGGGCGTATGCACCGCGGGCCAGGGAGCTGGGAGTGGGCAGCATGATGGGCTTCCTCCTCTACACCGACGACGAAGAGCTCGGAGACTGAACCTCTACTCCCGCCGTCCCGGCGCCTTCACCGATGTCAGCGAGACAGCGGGCTGGCTGCTCGCCTCGCACGCGGCGGTCGCCGGCGCCCGGCAGCATGCCCAGATGCAGCAGGCCGTCAGTACGCGTCACACCATCGGCGAGGCGATGGGCATCCTCATAGGGAGCCGTAACCTCACCGAGAAACAGGCCTTCGACGTACTGCGCCGCTACTCCCAGGAGCACAACGTCAAGCTGCGCGAGGTCGCCCGCCGGGTCTGCGAGCAGGGCAGCCTCTGACCGCGGCCGGGAGTTGCTCCTGGCGTAGCGGCAGCACAGTTCATTCGCCGAACAGCGGAATCTGCGCCGCGGCGACGTCCGTGCGGACGCGGTGAGCCCGGACCGGGTGGCGCCATCGGCCTGCGGCGTCACGTGCGACGTCGACGGCAACCTCCATCACGATGTCGGGCTGCACCAGTTGCACATCGAGAGTTTCCCGTGTTCCCCACCCCGCGCTGAACGTCCACCCCGTCCAGGGGTGCACGCCCGCAGGCGCGGTCAGCATGTCGGCGTGGGTGCGGCTGGCGGTCTGGGTCAGGGTGGTGCTGCGGCCGGTGTACTGCAAGCGGCCGTGGCTGTCGTAGCGGCCCAGCAGAATCGTGCGCGGCGCGGTGAGAGTGCCGGTGACGGCGCCGATGATGGCCTCGGTGGTCATCCGCACTTACTGGTGAAGAGGCAATGTTCCGACCTTGCACTATTCACTGCGGTGGGCCTGCCTGGCTTCTAGGCTGCGATGATGGAACGCGCAACCGACATACCCGAGAGCTTCGCTGATGCTGCGGAACCGGCCCGGGTGAACGACTACGACAGTTTCGCCGAGGCGTACGCGGCGGAGAACGAGAACAACCTCGTGAACGCGTACTACGAACGGCCCGCGATGTTAGCCCTCGCCGGAGACGTGGCTGGCCACCGAGTTCTGGACGCCGGCTGCGGCTCGGGCCCACTGACGGCCGCACTGTGCGACCGCGGCGCGATCGCCACCGGGATCGACGCCAGCGCCGGGATGCTCGCACTGGCCAGGCAGAGGCTCGGTGATGACGTAGCCCTGCACGTGGCCGACCTGGGCGAGCGCCTGCCGTTCAAGGACGGCGCGTTCGACGACGTGGTCGCGTCGCTGGTCCTGCACTACCTCGAGAACTGGGGGCCGACGCTGGCCGAGTTTCGGCGAGTGCTCAGGCCCGGCGGCCGACTGATCGTGTCCGTGGACCACCCAATCAATGCGTACACGTTCCGGGACCCTCGGCCCGATTACTTCGCGACCACGAGCTACATCTTCGACTGGATGCTCGGCGGGCAGTCCACCCCGATGCGACTCTGGCGAAAGCCGTTGCACGCAATGATCGACGCTTTCACCACCGCGGGGTTTGGCTTGTCCGTCATCAGCGAGCCGCAGCCTGACCCAACCGCCCGGGCACTGTTCCCCGACGGCTTCGACGACCTTTCAACCAAGCCATGCTTCCTGTTCTTCGTCGTCGAGGCGCTGCCGTCGGCCGCAGGCCCGGAGTAGCGGGTCGAGGCCGCTGGGGACGTCGAGGTCGCCCAGGTGAGATGGTGTCAGGTGCCCGAGCAACCCTGCCGTAGATCACCTCGTGCCGCACGATCTGCTCGTGCACAGCGTCGGCCTCGACGTGCTCGTCGGGAATGTCACGTCCGGGCTGCGAGGTAGTGGGTCCAGCTGTCGTTGGCGTATCTGGCCCACGTCTCCGCTGTGGCGGGGCTGAGGCCGAACAGATCGGCGACGACGATGGGCGGGAGCGTGGTGACGGCCTCGATCATTGCTGTGTTCCTGGCGCTGAGGACCGGCAGGCCGTGCTGTCTGAGCAGGTTGTCCACCCCGTGGGGGTTGCGGGGCTGGTGCGGGAACTTGCCCGGTAGCAGGTAGGGGGAGGTTTCGTCCAGGGCCCGGCGCATGCGGGTGGTGGTGCGTGGCTGATCGATCTGGTCCTTGATGAGCTGGCCCAGTTTGGGCGGGAGCAGCACAGGGTGGCGGTCGATGGTCAGGTAGGAGCCGGTGTCGTCCTGGTGGAATCGGTCCGTGGTGATGTTGATGATCTTGGCGACGGACAGGGCGTAGAGCCGGACCAGGGCGCCGATGATGCGGACCTCGCGGGGCAGCGTGCTGTCGTTGAGGCAGCGCCGCAGTTGCCCTTCGTACTCGTCGGTGGTCTGGAAGCTGACGGCGAATGAGCGTCCTCGTCGGGGCAGTTCGAGTGTTCCGGTCAGGCGTCGGGCTGTGGCCCAGCGGATGAAGGAGCCGATCACGATGTGCTGGGTGGGGTGGCTGGTGAGCCAGAGGTCGAAGTCCGCCTGGTCCAGGGTGGCCAGTTGCTCTTCGTGCTCGTCGAGCCAGGTCAGGAACTTGATGGCGGCTTGCACGTCTTTGGGGGCGGACAAGTGCCTGAACTTCCCCACGTACACCGCCGGACAGGACGCGCTCGCGGCTGCTTGCAGCAACGCTGCCACGCAACAGGCGCTGTTCAAGGTCTCCGAGCACAACGGCAGCGTTCCGCCTACGGGAGAGTTTCTCCTGGCTGAACGGCGGCTGACCGCAGAGCGCATGGGGGCGAAGGCCGAGCTGGCCAAGCTGAAGCAGCAGGCGACGACCGCGACAGCTGCCCAGAACGCCAGCGTCACCGCCGAGCAGGCGGCGTACGCGATCGCGGATGCCAGCGGAGCGCCACGAGGGCGCGGACTGCTAGTAGGCCAGCAGAAGGCGCAGGTCACACAGGGTGCAGCGGCCGCCATCGCGGCGCTGGTGAAGGCCGGTGAGACCGCCGAGGCGGCCACCCGGGCGGCTGCTGCGGACAGTGACACGATCGCCCAGCGGGCGCTGGCACAGGCCGCGCAGTCCAAGGCGGAGTTCCGTAAACAGGCGGCAGAACGGGCCGAACTTCAGGCCAAGGCAGCCGCAGACGCGGCCAAGCTGCACCGCGACAACGCCAAGAAGGACAAGGAGCTGGCTGAGTCCAAACTCGCAGAGTCCCTGGTCGCCGAGGCGGACGCGAAGACTGCGGCGGCCGAGGCGCACGCCAAGCGGCTGGAGGCCGAGTCGGAAGAGGCCACGGCGAAGAAGGAGAAGGAGACCGCCGACCTCAAGAAGCTGGAGGCGGCCCAGCACCGGCAGACCGCAGAAGCTGAAGCGGTCAACGCCGAGACCGCCAAGGACAAGGCCGAGACGGCGGAGGCCACGGCGCTGGCCCGAAAGGACGATGCCGAGACCGCCCGGGACCGGGCCAGGGAACTGCGTGACGATGCGTGGGACGCCGAGCAGAAGGCGAACGCGGCGCGCGCCAAGGCCGACGCAAAGGAGGCCTACGCTCAGTCTCTAGAAGCGGGCGATGCGGCGGATGCCGCGCGGGCGGCGGCCAATGAGGCCGACCGGCACGCGGAGGACGCCGAGGCGGCGGCCGGCCGGGCTCGCACTGCGGCCGACGCGGCCACCCAGGCGGCGGCAGACGCGGACGCGGCGGCGACCCGCGCGGAAGCCGCGGCCAAGCGCTCCCGGGCAGCCGCGGACGAGGCACAGGCGGCGAAACTGCGGGCGGACGCCGCTGTGCGCACCGCGACCAGCGCCGCTGCCGACGCCATCGACGCCGCTGAGCACGCCTCGGCAGAGGCTGCGTTGTCGGTTGAGGCGGCCAATAGGGCCGAGGCTCATGCGAAGACGGCCAAGTCCGAGGCGGACGCGGCGCAGACCGAAGCCGACGTTGCCGCCGCCGCCGCAGCGAAAGCGGTGGGGTTTGCTTACGTCACCGCGCAGGCGGCGGTGGACGCCGGGAACTCGGCCGCGCAAGTTGCCGCTCCCGCGAACGACGCGATCCAGCTCGGCTCGCCGTACGTCACCAAGGACTCGGCCGCTTCTTTGGTGGTTCTGTCCGGGCAGGCGGCGAAGACCATCGCCGAGCAGCAGAAAGCCGTCGCAGACGCCCACGCCGCCAACGCGGCCGAGGAGGCCGCTGCCGCCCAGATAATCGCCGACCAGGCACAGGGCGACGCCAAGGCCGCCTATCAGCACGCGGCGAACGCCGCCAAGCACGCTGCGGACGCCCGCGGCTACTCGAAGGAGGCACTGACCTACGCGGCTGCGGCGGCGACCGCTGCGGCGAAGGCGCAGCAGTCACTGGCCCGCGCCATCGAGTACGGGCAGCAAGCCACCGCCGACGCGGCGGCCGCCGACAAGGCCGCAGGCCGCGCCGAAGGCTACGCCGAGGCCGCCCGCAACTCTGCCGACGGCGCCGCTCTCGACGCTGCCGCCGCCCGCGCGGCCGCCACTGAGGCGGAGGAGTCCGCCAGGCAGGCCAGAGCCGCTGCTGAGCGGGCCGACGCCGCTGCGACGGCGGCGGAGGAAGCCGCCAAGGACGCCCAGGCATTCGCCGAGTCCGCCCAGGAGGCCGCGACGCGGGCCGAGAACGCGGGGAACTCAGGGCAGATCGAGACCGGGACGGTCCCTGACGGCGCTGGCGGACTAATCGGTGGCGTGTTCTACGTCGTTGACCACATCGAGCAGGTCGGCAAGCCGCAGGTCTTGGAGAAGACCGAAGGCTGTGACGGCTGGTGGGACCAGATCGCCTACGACGGCGACTGCACGATGACCGAGAAGATCGGATACAAGGCGAACCTCGACCTGTACATGTGCACCACGGAGGTATGGGCGAACATGTGCCCCTCCGCGGACACGTTGTATCTGGGCGAGCACAAGACGGACACCCTGTACACCGAGGTCACGCACACCATCACGATCGCCGAGTACCAGCAGGGCGTCGACCCGATCGACATCCTCTTCGGCAGCTGGATCAAGTGCGCCCAGAAGGTCACACCCGGCGGCGAGAACGGAAGCTGGGGCGGGTGCGCCTGGGCGGCGGTGGACGTCGCCAGTCTCTTCGCCGGCAAGATCCTCCGCCCCATAGCGGACGCGGTCAGAGCCCTGGACGCGGCCGCACGAACCGGGATCGGGTTCACCGACGCATTCCAGGCACTGCGCACCCTCGGCCTGGCCGAGGATGCCCTCGTGCAGATCGGGGCCAAGGGCCTCGACAACTTCGTTAAAACGTGCACCAGACTCCGCACCTCACGCACAGCCGGGACGTCCGCCGCGGTAGAGGGATGTCCCACTGCCCTGATCGCCTACAACAGCGATGAGCTGAGCCACATGGCGTACACCTTCAGAACCGAGTCCGGATTCTACGGCGCCGACCACAATGTCGCCGTCGCCAGAGTCCCGGGGTGGAACGACCCCAAGACCGGCGACCTGGTGATCGGCAACAGTGGCTTCAACGGCCACTCGGAAACCGTGATCCTGGACAAGCTGGAGGCGAAGGGATTCAAGCCCACGCAGATCACCGCTCTTTACACTGAACGGCAGCCTTGCCCGGACTGCGCCTCCGCTCTCGCCGGCGCCCTCAAGGAAGGAACCCCGATCACTTATGCGGTTCCCTATCACCCCGACTACTGGAAGTCGGCGAAGAAGCTGTTGGCCAAGTACGTCGCGGAGGCCGCCGGGACCGCCCGCTCGCTGAGGGGCGAGCAGGCAGAGGAACAGGAGATGCATGACTGATCAAGGCTGGGACCTTCCCCCCAAGGCAGCACCCGAGGTTGTCGCCGAGCGCGACGCGCTGGCTGACAAGGTCTGTCGGGAGCTGCTCCGGGCTGGTCTTCCTGCCCACCGGGCCGACCGCGACAACGATGCGCATAGCCAGCCTGGGGCCGCTGTGCACATCGAGCCGTTCCTTGAGGGCGGCGTCTACGTGGACTGGGAGACCGATGAGGAACTCAGAGACACCGCGCTGGACCTGTTCGCGCAGGGTATCGACTTCACGGCCCCGCCCGACGTAGTGCGGCATCACGAAGAGGTTCTTCGCCGCATGCAGGAGGCGCTCATGGGCATCCTCGCCTCGGCAGGCTTCGAGGTCGAAGAACCGGACCGGCACGGGCACGGGAGCATGGTGCGGGTGAAGGAAACCCGGCCCTGACCTCGCCAGAGGGCCTCGCCACAGCTGTGTGGCGCGATACAGCTCCGGCGAGGCCCGCCAGCGCACCAGGGCGTGGCCGTCCCGGCGGATCATGGTCACGTGACGCTGGAAGGGGGCTAGAGCGTGTCTCCTTGATCCGCTGGTCAGTTGATCGGATGTGTCTGTCCGATTAGTGATCACTGATGCGATGTGGGACCGGATCAAGCCGCTGATGCCAGCCGATCCGGTCCGCGGTCGGCGGTGGGCCGACCACCGCCGAACCCTTGAGGCCATCGCGTGGAAACCGAACCTGTTCGCCCTGGCGAGACCTGCCGGACCAGCTCGGACCGTTCCAAACAGCCCACAAACGCCTGATCAGGTGGGCTGTGGACGGAACCTGGGAACGGATCCTTGCCGCAGTCCTGGCAGCGGCCGATGATGACGACGACATCGGCTGGACCGTGTCAGTGGACTCAACTGTCCACCAGCATGCCGCCGGAGCCAGGAAAAAGGGGCACTGGACCGTGCCGAACCCGACGATCACGGTCTTGGACGCTCCCGCGGCGGCCTGAGCACGAAAGTCCACCTTGCCAGCGACAGCCGTGCACGGCCGCTGGCCCTCCGAGTCACCGCAGGCCAGGCGGGTGACGCACCGGCGTTCGAGGCCGTCATGGTCGGCATTCGTGTTCCGCGAAGCGGTCCCGGCAGACCGAGGACTCGACCGGATGCCGTACTGGCGGACCGCGCGTATTCGTCCCGCGGGATCCGAAGTCACCTCCGGCGGCGCGGGATCCGTGCCGTCATTCCGCAGCCCTCCGACCAGGTCGGCCACCGTCTGCGGCGAGGCCGCGCCGGTGGCCGGCCACCCGCCTTCGACGTCGAGGCATACAAGCAGCGCAACACGGTCGAACGATGCATCAACCGGCTCAAGCAATGGCGCGGCCTGGCCATGCGAACGGACAAGCTCGCCGTCGCCTACCAGGCCGCACTCCACCTCGCCACCATCCTCATCTGGGCCCGGCGATAGGCCGCTGTCTCAGCGATCGACTACCCAGCGCGCGTCCGCAGGCCAGGATCCCGCGCTGACAATGTGTTCCACGATCCTCAACGCCTCACCGATGGGCACGGTGTCTTCGTCCGGGTACTCGTCGTGCTGCCCGTTGGAAAGAACGAACCCCTCACTCGAACCCACGGCTCCTGGCTCCACGGCATGCTCGCCGGGATCACCCTCCTGCTTGAGCAACATCACCATCGCCCGATCGGTGTTCGTCACGAAGGCCAGCGATCGCCCCAACGAACTGCTCAGCCGTGTCTCCAGCTGACGTCGGTCGACCCTCGCCCGAAGCGTCTCCAGCACCACCTCGGACGACACAGGAACGGTGCTGCCGTCATTGACCACCCAGGACTCGATCACGAACACGACGATCTCACGGACGGATCTGAGAAGGCTTCCGCTTACCGCTCAATGGGCTTGCCTGGTCGAACAGGGGTTCTGATCGGGTGATCACGGCAGGAGTGGTGCATGAAGGCAGGGCCTCTTGGTAGTTCGGGGGTGCGATCCCGTCCGAGCAGTCCCAGGAGGCCCTGTTGCCGCAGTCTTTCGTGCCCGCGTCCCTGGAGTCCAACGCACAGTCTCCGGCGTGTGACTGTCTCGCGCACACGTTCGGCAACGCGGCGGACGGGCCGGGCCGCAGGCGGTGTTACGGCTCCGATCTGACGGAGGCGGAGTGGCAGGTCATCCGGCCGCTGCTGCCGGTCCCTGCGTGGCTTCAGGGGCGGGGCGGCCGGCCAGAGGGTTGTTGCCACCGCGTGATGCTGGACGCGGTCCGCTACGTCGTCGACAACGGAGTGAAGTGGGCCAACCTTCCTGCAGATTTCCCGCCGTACCGGCGGGTGCACGCGTTCGCCCGCCGCTGGCAGGTGACAGGTCTGCTTGCCGAGCTCCATGACCGGCTGCGCGACGAGGTGCGTCTGAAAGAAGGCCGCTCGCCGGACCCGACGGCTGCCATCGTGGACTCGCAGTCGCTGCGGGCAGCGGCGAACATTCCGCGCTCGACGTCTGGCTGGGACGGCGGGAAGAAGGTGGGCGGACGCAAGCGACACCTGGTGGTGGACTGCCTCGGCCTGGTCCTTGCCGTCGCGGTGACCGCGGCAAGCGTGCAGGACCGCGACGCCGCAATGCCCTTGCTTAAGCGGCTGCGAGCCATGTACTTCTCCATCCGTCTCGTCTGGGCGGACGGCGGCTATGCAGGCCGGCTCGTCGACTGGGCGGCCGAGAAGTGCCGGCTCACCCTTGAGATCGTCAAACGCACCGACGACACCAGCGGGTTCGTGGTGCTGCCACGCAGATGGGTCGTGGAACGCACCCTGAGCTGGCTGATGCGCTCACGTCGTCTGGTGCGCGACTACGAGACGCTGCCCGCCATGCACGAGGCCATGGTGCTGTGGTCCATGACCATGCTCATGAGCAGCCGCCTGGCCGGACGCCGCCCCGGCGCCTTCAGCGGCCCGGTGCCCCGAGCGCAGTGAACACCCCCGGCCGTGTCTGGAGTGCCCACCCTCGTTCCACCAGGCGTTTCGCCTTCGAGCGCAGCCCCTCGACCTTCGCCGGCACCGCTTGAAGGCCCAGGGCCGCGGCCAGCTGCTGGCACCGCATTCCCTCCCGGCCCGCAGCCGACTCCAGCACGGACATGATCCGCTGATAGTCCGCTGGCAGGACCGACGCCGTCATTCCCTCGGCCCGTCTGGGCACCACCGCCCCCGCCCCCGTGCCCCCTGCCGACTCCACGACCGCAGAAGGAGGCGCGGCCAGGACCTCGGCCACCGTCACACGAGCATCCGCAAGACGCTGAAGTGCGCGTTCCGCCTCGCCGAGGGCAGCCTGCACCCGCTCGGCCTCCTCCCGCAACCGCGCGACCTCTTCCCGGACCTTCTTCTCCCGGGCCTCCAGCAGACCGAGCACGGACGGCACCAGCCACCTCCACAAGCAAGACGAACGGACGAATCACGCCCATCTCTCCCGCCACCAACTGGAGTTCATGCCCACCAAGCCAGAACCAAACGATCACGTTCGGAAAGCGGATGGCGTCTAAAGGTGCAGGGCCCGCACCGGTCAGCAACATGCGTTTTCGGGACTCGCCTACAAAGCCAGCTGCCGGGTGCTCGGTCGTCTCGGTCGCCTTGTCGGCGCCACGCTATTCCCCGCGTTAGGTTGGCGGGGTGAGCGATCACCACAGTGTTCAAGACCCGGCCGCCAGTCTGCAGGCATCCTGGGGCCGCCTCATAGCGTGGCTGGAACAGCACGCCCCCACCTCCTACGCCTCGCTGTTGCCGCCGGTGCCGGAGGCGGAGATTGCGGGCGCGGATGCGATGCTGAGGCAGCACCTGGGGTTCGGCCTGCCCGCCGAGTTGGCTGCGCTGTGGCGGCTGTGCGGCGGGGTGGAGCACCAGGAGATCGAGGCCAATGAGGAAGAGGGCGAAGTCGGCTCGGGAGCGTTCCTGCCCGGCGGAGTGATCATGTCCCCCATAGACGCGCTGCGGCCGCGGTTGCCCGACGATACTGGCACCGACTGGTGGGGCGGGGCTCCGGTGGTGCCGTGGCTGACCGGCGATGAGGCAGGGCCCGAGTCCGGGCACTGGGTGGGTGACATCGGCGTAGGCCGGTGGTCCTTGGACAGTTTGATCGGCGTCGGCGGGAAGGCCGCGTACCCGTCGATCGCCGCTTACCTGGATGTGGTGTACCGCACGCTCACCGACGGGCCGGCCGACGCGATGGGTCCGGACGTGCCGGGCGTGGTGTGGGGCTGCCTGATATGGGAGAACCCTGAAGCGCCGCTGCTGGACGAAGCGCTGCCGCACTGGACACCCATCCGCTGATCTGCCGCCAACCTGGGGCGCCGCCGGTCCGGCGGCGCCCCAGGTGTCATGGCGGTCCGTCAGGGCTTATTCATGGTCCAGATCACCTCGGGCGTGGAGGTGGTGCATCCGTTGAACCAGTTCATGCCGGCGTGCTGCCAGGGTTGACCCAATACTCGTCCTGGTCCAGCAGCCGCATCCCAGGCGCGAAGGGCACGGAGAAGAGGACCGCGGCCAGGAGGCCCCACCGAAGCAGGCGCAGGCACCGACGCGGGCCCGGGGCGTGGGCAAGAGTGAGTGCAGCTGTGTAGGGCGGATCTGTACCACCGTGCGACCGACCGGGGCATGAACGTGCAGGTCGTGACCGATCCCGCGGGCAGGCTGCTGTGGATCTCACCCGCACTGCCCGGCCGCACCCACGACCTCACTGCGGCCCGCACCCACAAGATCATCCGGATCTGCGAACGCCAGGGCGTCCCCGTCCTCGCCGACCGCGCCTACATCGGAGCCGGCCCCTGGGTGATCACACCGCTCAGACGCCCGCCCCGCCGAGAACTCACACCGACTCAGCGCACAACGAACCGGCACTGTCAGCGGCACGAGCACCCGTCGAACGGGGCGTCGCAAGACTGAAGTCCTGGCGGATCTTCCGCAGAGCCAGATGCAACCCGAACCGCCTGTCGTCAATCGCCGGAGCCGTCCTCGCCCTGGAGCGTCAGAGTTGAAGACGCTCAGTA
>NZ_JBFBJT010000111.1:0-24879 GCF_040686175.1 Streptomyces sp. NPDC086077
CATCCCGCGGCGCCGGGCCGAGCGGTGTGCTCCGGCCGGGTGGGGAGCACAGGCCGGCGCCGCGGACGGCCATGGCCTCCCCTACAACGCCCCCACCTGGGCCGACGTATCCGCGCAAGCCTCACCCGCGGCAGCCCCGTACGATGGGGTGAGGCCGTGGCGTGTCAAGCCCGGCAGGGCGCGCGTAACACAGTCCTACGCGCAGCCGTCCTCACCATCCCGGGAGTACGCCGCAATATGGCCACGCGCCACGACATCCGCAACGTCGCCATCGTCGCCCACGTCGACCACGGCAAGACGACCATCGTCGACGCCATGCTCAAGCAGGCCGGTGCCTTCGCCGCGCACCAGCTCGACTCCGTCGACGACCGCATGATGGACTCGAACGACCTGGAGCGTGAGAAGGGCATCACGATCCTCGCCAAGAACACCGCGGTGAAGTACCACCCGAAGGACGGCGGGGACCCGATCACGATCAACATCATCGACACCCCCGGCCACGCCGACTTCGGCGGTGAGGTCGAGCGCGGCCTCTCCATGGTCGACGGTGTCGTACTGCTGGTCGACGCCTCCGAGGGCCCGCTGCCCCAGACCCGCTTCGTGCTGCGCAAGGCGCTGCAGGCCCGGCTCCCCGTCATCCTCTGCATCAACAAGACGGACCGCCCGGACGCCCGTATCGACGAGGTCGTCAACGAGACCTACGACCTCTTCCTCGACCTGGACGCGGACGAGGAGCAGATCGAGTTCCCGATCGTCTACGCCTGCGGCCGCGACGGCATCGCCTCGCTGACCAAGCCGGAGAACGGCACGGTCCCGGCCGACTCCACGAATCTGCAGCCGTTCTTCTCGACGATCCTCCAGCACATCCCGGCTCCGAACTACGACGAGCAGGCCCCGCTCCAGGCGCACGTCACCAACCTGGACGCGGACAACTTCCTCGGCCGTATCGCGCTGGTCCGCGTGGAGCAGGGCGAGCTGCGCAAGGGCCAGACCGTCGCCTGGATCAAGCGCGACGGCTCCGTCAGCAACGTCCGCATCAGCGAGCTGATGATGACCGAGGCGCTGACCCGCAAGCCCGCCGAGAAGGCCGGTCCAGGTGACATCTGTGCCGTCGCCGGTATCCCGGACATCATGATCGGCGAGACCCTCGCAGACACCGAGAACCCGATCCCGCTCCCGCTGATCACGGTCGACGAGCCGGCGATCTCCATGACCATCGGCACCAACACCTCGCCGCTGGTCGGCCGTGGCGGCACCGGCAAGGGCGCCGACGCCAAGGCGGCCGTCAAGGACCGCAAGGTGACCGCCCGCCAGGTCAAGGACCGCCTCGACCGTGAGCTGATCGGTAACGTCAGCCTCCGGGTCCTGGACACCGAGCGCCCGGACGCATGGGAGGTGCAGGGCCGCGGTGAGCTGGCGCTGGCCATCCTGGTCGAGCAGATGCGCCGCGAGGGCTTCGAGCTCACCATCGGCAAGCCGCAGGTGGTCACCAAGGTCGTCGACGGCAAGACCTACGAGCCCGTCGAGCGCATGACGATCGACGTGCCCGAGGAGCACATGGGCGCGGTCACGCAGCTCATGGGCGTGCGCAAGGGCCGGATGGACAACATGTCGAACCACGGCTCCGGCTGGGTCCGCATGGAGTTCGTGGTGCCGTCCCGCGGCCTCATCGGCTTCCGGACCGAGTTCCTGACCCAGACCCGCGGCACCGGCATCGGCCACTCCATCCACGAGGGCTTCGAGCCCTGGTTCGGCACCCTGCAGACCCGTAACAACGGCTCGCTGGTCGCCGACCGCTCCGGTGCCGTCACCGCGTTCGCGATGACGAATCTCCAGGAGCGCGGCGTGCTGTTCACCGACCCCGGCACCGAGGTGTACGAGGGCATGATCGTCGGCGAGAACTCGCGCTCGGACGACATGGACGTGAACATCACCAAGGAGAAGAAGCTCACGAACATGCGGTCCTCGTCGGCCGACTCGTTCGAGGCGATCGTCCCGCCCCGCAAGCTGTCCCTGGAGCAGTCCCTGGAGTTCTGCCGGGACGACGAGTGTGTCGAGGTGACCCCGGAGGCCGTTCGCATTCGCAAGGTCAACCTGGACGCGCGTGAGCGTGCCCGCGCCGCGAGCCGCGCCAAGCACGGCTGAGACCCACGGCGTACGACCGCGCCGGGCGCCCCTTCGGGGGTGTCCGGCGCGGCAGCGTTGAGCCGCGTAGGGAAAACCCTGCGTCTTCACTCAGGAAGCTCACAGAAGGCCCGTATCGCACTACGCTCCTGCCGATGCGCTCTCCTGCCCTGTTGACGTCTCGTCACGGCCGCGCGTCCGCCGGAGCGGAATGCCGGGTGTACCCGCATTCCGGGAGCCGAATCCGCAACTGGTTTTTACCCCCCTACGTCCGCTATGCGGACGCCTGCGGCCGATAGGTGTGTAACAAGTCCGTTTCGCAGTGATCTTTCGGCAAACGCTTTGTCCGCATTTTGGAAGAAGTGCACGCAAGGTGTGATCGAACCGAGACCTTGGGAGTGTGGTTCGGTCGTCGGCCCATGGCAGATAGTTAGGCGCGTAGAGCTCGGACTAAAGGGTCACGCGCTGCATCCGGCGCCGACTCACGAGCGTGGGGGCACTTGACTGTGGACGGCGCCGGTGACGGCGGCGTGTCGAGTGCTTCCCCTTGCGGTGAACCTATCGACTCATGAGGAGGAACCCATGCGTGGTGCCAGGAGCGCCAAGTGGGTGGCAATAGCCGCGGTGGTGGCACTGAGCGCGACCGCCTGTGGCGGTGGGGGCGACAGCGGCGAGGGCGGCAACAGTGGTGCTGTCGACCCGAAGGGCATCTTCTCGGTCGATGTCGGTGAGCCGCAGAACCCGCTGCAGCCGGCCAACGCGAAGGAGTCGAACGGATCGAAGGTGATCCGCGCGATCTTCTCCCAGCTCGTCGACTTCGACGACAAGGGCAAGGTCGTCTACGAGAACGCCGAGTCCATCAAGACCACGGACAACAAGGTCTGGACGGTCACGCTCAAGGACGGCTGGAAGTTCCACAACGGCGAGGCCGTGACGGCCAAGTCCTACGTCGACGCCTGGAACTGGGCCGCCAACATCAAGAACAACCAGACCAACAGCTACTGGTTCGCCGACATCAAGGGCTTCGAGGACGTCCACCCGGAGTCCGGCGACCCCAAGGCCGAGAGCATGTCGGGTCTGAAGGTCGTCGACGACAAGACCTTCACCATCGAGCTGACCTCGCCGATCCCGTACTTCGAGTACAAGCTCGGCTACGACGTGTGGTCCCCGCTGCCCAGCGGCTTCTTCAAGGACCCCGAGGGCTACGGTGAGAAGCCGGTCGGCAACGGCCCCTACGAGTTCGTCTCGTGGGAGCACAAGAAGCAGATCGAGGTCAAGACCTTCGCCGACTACAAGGGCGCGGACAAGCCCAAGAACGGCGGTGTGATCTTCAAGAACTACACCACCGTCGAGGCCGGCTACCAGGACCTGCTCTCCAACAACCTGGACGTCATCCGCCAGATCGGCCCGAAGGACCTGCCGAAGCGCAAGACGGACCTCGGCGAGCGCGCGGTGGACCAGGACTACAACGCCGTCCAGTCCATCGTCCCGGCCTTCTACACCGCACAGTGGAAGGACATCGACCCGAAGGTCCTGCAGGGCCTGTCGATGGCGATCGACCGCGAGACGATCACCAAGACGGTCCTCAACGACACCCGTGAGGCCGCGACCAGCTTCGTGGCCAAGGGCGTGGCCGGTTTCCAGCCCGGCGTGGCGGGCGACGTGCTGACCTACAACCCGACCAAGGCGAAGCAGCTCGTCGAGGAGGGCGGCGGCGTCCCGGGTAACAAGATCAGCATCCAGTTCAACGCCGACGGCGGTCACAAGGAGTGGGTGGAGGCGGTCTGCAACAGCATCCGCAAGGCCGTCGGCGTGGAGTGCGTCGGTGACTCCAAGCCGGACTTCCAGACCGACCTCGACGCGCGTGACGCCAAGGAGGTCAAGTCCCTCTACCGCGGTGGCTGGGTCCAGGACTACCCCCTGAACGTCAACTTCATGAGGGACCTGTACGGCTCCAAGGCGGACGGCAACACCTCCGGCTTCGCCGACAAGGAGATCGACGCCCTCTTCAAGAAGGGTGACAACGCCGCGGACCTGGATGGCGCGATCAAGGCCTACCAGGAGGCGGAGAAGGCCATGTTCGAGAAGATGCCGGCCATCCCGCTCTGGTACTACAAGGCCAACTACGGCTACTCCACGAACGTCAAGAACGTGAAGTTCGACAACAACGGTGACCCGGTCCTCCAGGACATCCAGGTCATCAAGAAGTAAGCGAACAGTTCGCACTCGGGTGACGGTCCGGAGATCCGGACCGTCACCGGTGCCGGCGGGGGGGCCGGCGGGCATGAGTCTCCGTACCGCGGAGAGACGCGCCCGTCGGCCTCTCCCGCTGTGACCGACATGGAGGAACCATGGGGCGCTACGTCGCGCGGCGACTGCTCCAGATGATCCCGGTATTCATCGGGACGACACTGCTGATTTTTCTCATGATGTACGCGCTGCCCGGAGACCCCGTGCGCGCGCTGTACGGAGAACAGTCCGTGGACCCGTCGCAGATCGCGCAGATCAAGGCGGAGTACGGGCTGGACAAGCCGCTGTGGCAGCAGTATCTCAACTACCTTGCCGGGTTGCCGCAGGGCGACTTCGGCACGCAGATCGCCAGCCGCAGGCCGGTGGCCGAGGTCATCGGAGAGGCCTTTCCCGTCACGATCCGGCTGACGATCATCGCGTTCGTCTTCACGGTCGTCGCGGGCATCTCCCTCGGCGTCCTCTCCGGCATGCGCGCCGGCAAGAAGACCGACACCGGTGTACTGGTGCTGACGCTGGCGCTGATCTCGGTGCCGTCGTTCGTGCTCGGTTTTCTCTTCCAGTGGCTGTTCGCCATGCAGTTCGGCTGGGTCACGCCGACCGTCCAGGACTCGATGAACTTCGGGCAACTCATACTTCCCGCCACCGTCCTCGCCTCGCTCTCCCTGGCCTACGTCGCCCGGCTGACGCGTACGTCCATCGCGGAGAACCTCCGCGCCGACTACATGCGCACCGCGATCGCCAAGGGTCTGCCGCGCCGCCGCATCATCTCGATGCACCTGATGCGAAACTCGATGATCCCCGTGGTCACGTTCCTCGGCATCGACATCGGCAACCTGATGACCGGCGCGATCGTGACCGAGGGCATCTTCAACGTCCAGGGCATCGGCAACCTGGTCTACCAGGCGCTCAGCCGCCGCGAGGGGGCCACGGTGGTGGGCATCGTCACGGTGATGGTCCTCATCTATCTCTTCGTCAACCTGATCGTCGACCTGCTGTACGCGGTCCTGGACCCGAGGATTCGCTATGCCTGAGCTGGTCTCCAAGACCGACAGCGCCGTGGCCGCCCAGACCGCGACCACACCGGGCGCCGTACTGAGCGCCGAGGCGGGTCCCCCTCCCGGCAAGCCGCGCAGCCTGTGGTCCGACGCCTGGTACGACCTGCGGCACAACTGGATGTTCCTCCTGTCGGCGGGCCTGATCCTGCTGCTGACGCTGGTCGCGGTCGTACCGGACCTGTTCATATCCGGCAGTGTCAGTCCGCGCGACGGCGACCTGACCAACCACTACCTGCAGAAGCCCGAGCTCGGGCACCTGTTCTCCGCCGAGTGGTTCGGCTACGACCACCAGGGCCGCTCCATCTACGCCCGCGTCCTGCACGGTACCCGCGCCTCGATCCTCGTCGGCGTCATGGTGACCGCGGTGGTGACCGTGCTCGGAGGCCTGCTCGGTCTGATCGCGGGCTACTTCGGCGGCTGGCTGGACTCGCTGCTGTCCCGCACCACCGACGTCTTCTTCGGTATCCCGTTCCTGCTCGGGGCCATGGTCGTGCTCAACACCTTCTCCGAGCGCTCGGTCCCGGTGGTCTCACTGTCGCTGGCCGTCCTCGGCTGGACGCAGATCGCCCGCGTCATGCGCGGCTCGGTGATCACGGTGAAGCAGGCCGACTATGTCACCGCGGCAAAGGCGCTGGGCGCCGGAACCGGTCGGATCCTGTTCAAGCACATCTTTCCGAACGCCGTGGCCCCCGTGATCGTCGTCGCCACCATCGCGCTCGGCGGGTACATCACGGCCGAGGCCACCCTGTCCTTCCTGGGCATCGGTCTGACCGACTCGATTTCCTGGGGCCAGGACATCTCGGCAGGCAAGGACTACCTGCGTACCGCGCAGTACGTCCTGTTCTTCCCTGCCGCGATGCTGAGCATCACGGTGCTGGCGTTCCTCATGTTCGGCGATGCAGTACGCAACGCCCTTGACCCGAAGTCGCGCTGAGGGAGGCGTTACGTGAGCATCACCTACGACACCGATGCCGTTCTGGAGCCCCGAGCCGAGGACGACTACACAGGGCCGCTGCTCGACGTCCGGGACCTGCACGTGGAGTTCCACACGCGGGACGGCGTCGCCAAGGCGGTCAACGGTGTCAACTACAGCGTCAACGCGGGCGAGACCCTCGCCGTGCTCGGCGAATCCGGCTCCGGCAAGTCCGTGACCGCTCAGGCGATCATGGGCATCCTCGACATGCCGCCGGGGCGCATCCCCAAGGGCGAGATCATCTTCCGCGGCCAGGACATGCTCAAGATGTCCGCGGAGGAACGGCGGAAGATCCGCGGTCGCAAGATCGCGATGATCTTCCAGGACGCGCTGTCCTCGCTGAACCCGGTGCTGTCCGTCGGTTACCAGATCGGCGAGATGTTCCGCGTTCATGAGGGCATGTCCAAGAAGGACGCCAAGGCCAAGGCGATCGAGCTGATGGACCGGGTGAAGATTCCCGCCGCCGAGGCGCGCGTGAACGACTACCCGCACCAGTTCTCCGGCGGTATGCGCCAGCGCATCATGATCGCGATGGCGCTGGCGCTGGAGCCCGACCTGATCATCGCCGACGAACCGACCACCGCTCTCGACGTGACGGTCCAGGCCCAGGTGATGGAGCTCCTGGCCGAGTTGCAGCGCGAGTACAACATGGGTCTGATCCTGATCACCCACGACCTCGGCGTCGTCGCCGACGTGGCGGACAAGATCGCCGTGATGTACGCGGGCCGGATCGTGGAGCGCGCCCCGGTCCACGAGTTGTACAAGCGTCCCGCCCACCCCTATACGCGTGGCCTGCTGGACTCGATTCCCCGCCTGGACCAGAAGGGCCAGGAGCTCTACGCGATCAAGGGCCTGCCGCCCAACCTGCTGCACATTCCGACCGGCTGCGCATTCAACCCGCGCTGTCCCAAGGCGACGGACCTGTGCCGTACGGAGATCCCCCCACTGCATTCGGTCACCGAGCAGGACGGCACCGAACTGGTGGGCCGTGGTTCGGCGTGCCACTTCTGGAAGGAGACGATCCATGGCTGAGACCGGCATGAAGGACGAGCCGAAGGACGCCACCCCCAACGTCTCCGCGGTGGAGACCGTGGCCGCGGGCTCCGAGACGGAGGCCGTCGCGGTGATCGAGTCGCCGGTCGAGCGTGGGGAGCCGATCCTCCAGGTGCGCAACCTGGTGAAACACTTCCCCCTCACCCTGGGCGTCCTGTTCAAGAAGCAGGTCGGCGCGGTCAAGGCCGTGGACGGTGTCTCCTTCGACCTGCACCAGGGTGAGACGCTCGGCATCGTGGGCGAGTCGGGATGCGGCAAGTCCACGGTCGCCAAGCTCCTGATGAACCTGGAGAAGGCGACGGCCGGCGAGATCTTCTACAAGGGCCAGGACGTCACCAAGCTGTCCGGCCGCGCTCTGAAGGCCGTCCGCCGCAACATCCAGATGGTGTTCCAGGACCCGTACACCTCGCTCAACCCGCGTATGACGGTCGGCGACATCATCGGTGAGCCCTTCGACATCCACCCCGAGGTGGCCCCGAAGGGTGACCGGCGCCGCCGGGTGCAGGAGCTGCTGGACGTCGTCGGTCTGAACCCCGAGTACATCAACCGCTACCCTCACCAGTTCTCCGGCGGCCAGCGCCAGCGCATCGGCATCGCGCGTGGCTTGGCGCTCAACCCGGAGATCATCATCTGCGACGAGCCGGTCTCCGCGCTGGACGTGTCCGTGCAGGCGCAGGTCGTCAACCTGATGGAGCGACTGCAGGACGAGTTCAACCTGTCCTACGTCTTCATCGCGCACGACCTGTCCATCGTCCGGCACATCTCGGACAGGGTGGGGGTGATGTACCTCGGGAAGATCGCCGAGATCGGCTCCGACGAGCAGATCTACGACCACCCGACGCATCCCTATACCCAGGCGCTCCTGTCCGCCGTGCCCGTCCCGGACCCTGAGGCCCGTGCGCACCGCGAGCGGATCATCCTCACCGGCGACGTGCCGTCCCCGGCCAACCCGCCGTCCGGCTGCCGCTTCCGCACCCGCTGCTGGAAGGCACAGGACAAGTGCGCCGAGGAAGTCCCGCTCCTTGCCGTCCCCGAGCGCTTCCGGGGCCTGGACACGCCGGCCGCCCACGAGTCGGCCTGCCACTTCGCCGAGGAGAAGGACGTGGTCCACGCGGCCTGACGGCCCCTTCCCCGGGTTCCCGGCACCTCACACAGGTGCCGGGAACCGGCGTTTGCGCGGGAGTGCCGCCCGCGTTCCGTCCGGGTCACAAGCTGTCACGTGGTGACCCTCGTCCGTGCCCAGTGGCACGCCACCTGGGTCCCGCCGCCTCCGGCCAGGACTTCCAGGTCCCGCGTCCGGCAGGCGCCTGCGACGCCCGCCGCCTCCGCCTCGCCGCTCGCCAGGATCTGGCAGCGGGCGTGGAAGCGGCAGCCGGAGGGGATGCGGGTGGGGTCGGGCGGCTCACCGGTCAGTACCACGGCTTCGCCGGTGGACTCCGGCGCGACGGACAACAATGCCTGGGTGTAGGGATGTCGTGGTGCCATCAGTACCTGCTCGACGGCGCCGGTCTCCACGATCCGGCCCAGGTACATCACCGCGACGCGGTCGGCGATGTTCCACGCCAGTCCCAGGTCGTGGGTCACCACGAGGGCGGCCAGACCCAGTTCGTCACGCAGCCGCAGCAGCAGGGAGAGGATCTCCCCGCGTACGGAGGCGTCGAGGGACGCCACCGGCTCGTCCGCGACGATGAGTTCGGGCCCCAGCACCAGCGCGCCGGCGATCACGACACGCTGCCGCTGGCCCCCGGACAGCTCGTGCGGGTAACGCAGGAAGAAGCGCTCGGGTGGGCGGAGCCCGGCCCGGGACAGAGCCTGCGCCACCGCCTCCCTCTCGTCACCGTCGTGCCCGTGGATCCGTAGCCCCTCGGCCACCGCGTCGTACACCGTGTGCCGTGGGTTCAATGAGCCGGACGGGTCCTGGAGCACCAGTTGGACCCGCCTGCGGTACGACTTCAGGGCCCGGGAGGTGTATGTCAGCCGCTGCCCGCCGAAGCTGACGCGCCCAGCGGTCGGTGCCACGAGACCGAGCAGCGCCCGCGCGAGCGTCGTCTTGCCGCAGCCCGACTCGCCGACCAGCGCGACGATCTCGCCGGCCCGGATATCGAGTTCGACGCCGTCAACGGCGCGGGCAGGGGCGGTGCCGTGGCGGCCGGGGAAGGTCACGTGCAGGTCTTGAGCGGTGAGCAACGGCGCCGGTGGTGTGGTCATGTGAGGCTCCCTGCGTCCAGTTCCGCTTCCGGTGCCGTCGTCGTCACATGGACGCAGGCCGCCCTTCGGCCGGGCCCCGCCCCCCGCAGCGTCTGATCCATCGACGCACACCCGGTCAGCACCACCGGGCACCGTGGGTGGAACGCGCAGCCCGCCGGCAGGTCCGACGGGTCCGGCGGGTCGCCTGCCAGGCCGCGCGGGGCGAACCTCGACGTAGGATCGCCGATCCTGGGGAACGCGGACGACAGTGCCTCGGCGTACGGATGGCGCGCGTCCTCGTAGACCTCCCGGGCCGGGCCCTCCTCGACCACCCGGCCCGCGTACATCACCGCGAGCCGATCGCAGGTGTCGGCGAGGACCGCCAGGTCATGGCTGATCATGATGAGGCCGAGGTCCTGCTCGGCGACCAGGCCCTCGATCAGGCGCAGGATCTGGGCCTGGATCATCACATCCAGGGCCGTGGTCGGCTCGTCGGCCACGACCAGCCGTGGATCGCAGGCCAGCGCCATGGCGATCATCACGCGTTGGCGCTGGCCCCCCGACAGCTCGTGCGGGTACGCCCTCGCCCGTGCGGCCGGAAGACCGACATGTTCCAGCAGCTCTCCCGCTCTACTGCGCGCCGCCGCCTTGGTCGCCTTGCCGTGCAGCAGAATCGGCTCCGCGATCTGATCGCCGACGCGGTGTACGGCGTTGAGGGAGTGCATGGCGCCTTGGAAGACGATCGAGGCGCCGGCCCACCGCACCGCCCGTACCTGACCCCACCGCATGGTCAGGATGTCTTCGCCGTCCAGCAGCACCGACCCGGCGATCCGCGTTCCGGGCGGCAGCAGCCTCAGCAGCGCCAGTGCCAGCGTCGATTTGCCGCACCCGGACTCGCCCGCGAGGCCGAGCTTCTGCCCTGCCGCCAGCGTCAGGTCCACACCCCGCACGGCGGCCGCACCGCCCGGATAGGTCACCTCCAGGCTCCGGACTTCGAGCAGTGTCAACGGGCCACCCCCAGCCTGGGATTGAGAACGGACTCCACCGCACGCCCGCACAGTGTGAAGGCCAGCGCGATCACGGCGATGGCGATACCAGGTGGCACCAGATACCACCAGTCGCCCGAGCTGACCGCACCCGCCTCCCGCGCCTCCTGAAGCATTCCGCCCCAGGACACGACCGTCGGATCGCCCAGGCCCAGGAAGGCGAGAGTCGCCTCGGCGAGGATGGAGGAGGAGATCATCAAGGTGGTCTGTGCCAGCACCAGCGGCATGACGTTCGGCAGAACGTGCCTCGACATGACGTGCCAGTGGCCGCCACCGAGCGCCTTCGCACGTTCGATGTACGGACGGGCCTCCACCGCCAGCGTCTGCGCCCGAACCAGCCGGGCCGTGGTCGGCCAGGTGGTGACGCCGATCGCCAGGACGACCGTGCCGAGGGACCGGGACAGCACCGTGGCGAGCGCGATGGCGAGCACCAGCGTCGGCATCACGAGGAACCAGTCCGTGATCCGCATCAGCACGGTGGCGTACCCTCCGCGGAAGTGCCCGGCGGTGATTCCGACCAGAGCACCGATCACCACCGAGAGCACCGCCGCCAGTAGCCCGACCAGGAGCGAGACACGCGAGCCCCAGATCAGCAGGCCCAGCAGATCGCGACCGAAGCGGTCCGTTCCCAGTGGGAACTCGGCGCTCGGACTCTCCATCGGGCTGCCCGGCGCGTCCGTCACGCTCGCGACGTCCGAGCCGACCGTCAGTGGCGCGGTCAGGGCGGCCAGTACGACGAGGGCGAGGGCGGTCAGACCCACCAGGCCCGCACGGTGCGTTCGATAGCGCTTCCAGAAACGGGCTGCGGATTCGCGACGACGCTGCCAGGCGAGCTTCCGCCGCCCCGCCGGCACAGGCCTCTCAGCGGTTGTCATCGGGCCACCCTGGGATCGAGCAGCGGATAGATCAGATCGGCCAGTGTGTTCATCACGATCACCGCTGCCGCGAACACGAAGAACAGGCCTTGGACCAGCGGTAGATCGGGCACGCTCAGTGCCTGGTAGAAGAGTCCGCCCAGGCCCGGCCACGAGAAGACGGTCTCGACGAGGATCACACCCGCCACGGTCCGGCCCAGGTTCACGAAGATCAGCGTCACCGTCGGCAGCATCGCGTTGGGCACGGCGTGCCGGCGCCGGACCGCGTCGTCCCTGAGGCCTTTGGCGCGCGCCGTGGTCAGATAGTCGCTGCCCATCTCGTCGAGCAGTGCCGAGCGGGTGACCAGCAGGGTCTGGCCGTACTCGACGGCGACCAGCGTGATCACCGGCAGCACGAGATGGTGTGCGACATCGATGACGTACACGATGCCCTCCTCGCTCCCCGACTCCATGCCACCGGTCGGGAAGAGGCCGGGAATCGGGCCCATGCCCACCGCGAACACGATGATGAGCAACAGCCCCAGCCAGAAGGACGGAATGGAGTAGAGGGTCAGCGCCAGGCCGGTGTTCAGCCGGTCGCCGAGGCGGCCGTGGCGCCATGCCGAACGTGTGCCGAGGAGGATGCCCAGCGCGGTGTAGAGGACGAATGCCGTGCCGGTGAGGACGAGGGTATTGGGAAGCGCCTCGACGATCTTGTCGATGACCGGGGTCCGGAACTGGTACGACGTGCCGAGATCCCCGGTAAGGGCCTTGCGGCAGTAGTCCGTGAACTGCTGCCACACCGGAAGGTCGAGCCCGAACTCCTTCCGGTAAGCGGCGAGTTGTTCGTTCGAGACCTGACGCCCGCCGGTCATGTACTTGACCGGGTCCCCAGGGATCAGCCGGAACAGGAAGAAACTGGTGACCAGGACGGCGAACAGGGACACGACAGCGCCACCCAGCTTGGCGACGCCGTACCGGAGGTAGCCGGTCCTCTTGGGGGCCGATGGACCACCGGCCTTCGTCACGGATACGGATGCTGCGTCAGCGACCATGAAGGCTACTCGCGGTCCTCGGCGGTCGCACGCCGCCGCAGACCGAAGAACACGCCCGCGCCGACAAGGATGACAGCACCGGCCACGATCCCCACGACCACGCCCGTTGAGCCCGAGCCGTCGGAGGAGTCACCGGAGGCGGCCGGTACCGCCGACCACCAACTCCAGTACCCGTCCTGGCCGTAGATGTTGCCCGCCTTCTCCGGCATGGTGGTGATCGACTTGATCTGGTCCGTGCGATATGCCTCGACCGCGTTCGGGTACGCCATGACGTTCATGTACCCGAGGTCGTACAGGCGCGACTCCATCTGCTTGACGAGGTCGGCCCGGGTGGCCGGGTCGTACTCAGCCAGTTGCCGCGCGTACAACTCGTCGTACTTCTTGTCGCAGATGAAGTTGTCGGTCGCACCCACGTCCTCGGGGGTGGCGGGCAGGGCGTCGCAGGTGTGGATCGACAGGACGAAGTCAGGGTCGGGGTTGACCGACCAGCCGTCGAACGCAAGGTCGTACTGGCCCGCCAGCCAGGGGTCGGACACGTTGTCGAGGCAGTTGAGCGTCACGCCGATGCCGAGGTCGCTCCACCACTCCTTGAGGTACTGGCCGACGGCCTTGTCGTTCGGGTCGGTGGCGTGACAGAGGATGCGGTAGTTGATCGGTTTGCCGTCCTTGCCGACCCGTTCACCGTCGCCGTTCTTCCTGTAGCCCGCCTGGTCCAGGAGTTGGGCCGCCTGCGTGGGGTCGTAGGCGAGTTTCTGCTCCGCCGACGGCTTCCAGTAGTACGGCGAGAAGCGCGGCGGGATGTATCCCTCACCTTCGACGGCATGGCCTTGGAAGACTTTATCGACCAGGGCGGTACGGTCGACCGCCATGAACAGCGCCTGCCGTACCCGCTGGTCCAGGAGCGAGGGATGGCCGTCACCGAACTTCTCGCCGTTCGCGGCCCGCGCGCCCGGATTGGTGGCCAGCGCGTAGAAACGACGGCCGGGCGCGTCGTTGACCTTGATGTTCTGCTGCCCCTGCAGCGCCTCTGCCTGAGCGGGCGTCAGGCCGCTGACGAAGGACACCTCGCCCTTCTGCAGAGCGGCGACGGCCGCGTCACCGTCCTTGTAGTACTTGAAGAGCAACTCGTCGAACTTCGCGGGCCCGCGCCAGAAGTTCTCGTTCGGCTCCAGTCGCACATAGCTGTCGGCCTTGTAGCCGGTGAGGACGAACGGCCCGTTGCCGACAACGGGAAACTCCGTGTCGTTGTTGAACTTGGAGAAGTCCTTCACCTTCTCCCAGACGTGCTTGGGCACGATTGGCACATCAAGGGCGGCCATCGTGGCCTGCGGTTTGTCGAGTTCTATGACGAGCTGGGTGGGGCTGGGAGCCGTCACCTTCTTGAAATTGCCGACGAAGCTGCCGTTGGCGGTGGCCGCGTTCTCGTCGGTCATCATCTTGTTGAACGTCCAGGCAGCGTCCTCGGCGGTGACCGGCTTGCCGTCCGACCACTTGGTGCCGGAGCGGATCGTGTACGTCCAGCTGAGCTTGTCGGCGGACGGCGTCCACTTGGTGGCGAGACCCGGGATCGCGCGGGCGTCCTTGGGGTCGTAGTTGGTGAGGTACTCGTACATGAGCCGGTGGATGCTCGTGCTGACCAGTCGGGACGCCAGGAAGGGACTCAGCGAGTCCACACTCTGCGCCACCGCGACGGTGAGGACCTTCTTATCGTCCGCTGCTGCGGCCTGCGAGGGCGCGGGGCCGCCGAGCGGTACCACGAGCGCCACCGACAGTGTGAGGAGGGCGGCGAGGATACGGGGCACGCGGGGGCGGAGTCCGTGGGGGTGGCCATGCTGGTCGTGTCGCTTCATAGAACCTGACCTCGCGTCATCGCTCGCACAGGGACGGGTTCCCGGTGTCTATCAGCGCCGCTCCGGGCCCGTCAATGGCGCCTGCACCCCTGGTGGCCTGCGGAAACAACAAGTTGATAGGACCGTGATCATCAGAGGTCCAGACCTGTGAAGCCTCCCAGGTGACGGGCTGATACCCGTCTTGCGCGATATGTGGACCCGTACGGGCGGAGCTGACGTGCGAATGATCCATTCCGGGTCGATATTGGCCGTTAACGGATCCGCGCGGCGCCGACACCGGCACCTTCACGAGGAGGCACCCCATGCGCAGAGCGACGCACGCCACATGGGCCGCATGCGCGGCGGCCGTAGCGCTCGCGGCGACGGCCTGCGGCGGTGGCGGCGGCAGCGGTGACGGTGGCGCGGTGCTCAGCTCCTCCTGGGGCGACCCGCAGAACCCCCTGGAGCCCGCCAACACCAACGAGGTGCAGGGCGGCAAGGTCCTCGACATGATCTTCCGCGGGCTGAAGAGGTACGACCCGGTGAGCGGCAAGGCCGAGGACATGCTCGCCGAGTCCATCACGACCAGCGACTCCCGGAACTTCACCGTCACCGTCAAGGACGGCTGGACCTTCAGCAACGGCGAGAAGGTCACCGCCCGCTCCTTCGTCGACGCCTGGAACTACGGCGCCGACCTGAAGAACAACCAGCGCAACGCCTACTTCTTCAGCTACATCGACGGCTACGACAAGGTGCACCCGGAAGGCGGCGGCAAGCAGAGCGCCGACACCCTGTCCGGTCTGCGGGTCACCGGCGACCGCACCTTCACGGTACGACTGAGCCAGAAGTTCTCCAGCTTCCCCGACACCCTCGGCTACGCCGCCTTCGCCCCGCTGCCCCGCGCCTTCTTCGACGACCACGCGGCCTGGCTGAGCAAGCCCGTCGGCAACGGCCCCTACGCCGTTGACTCGTACGTCAAGGGCTCCCAGATGTCGCTGCGCACCTGGGAGGGCTACCCGGGCCCCGACAAGGCGCGGAACGGCGGCGTCGACCTCAAGGTCTACACCGACAACAACACCGCCTACACCGACCTCATGGCGGGCAACCTGGACCTGGTCGACGACGTCCCCGCCGCCCAGCTGAAGAACGTACGGACCGACCTCGGCGACCGCTACCTCAACACCCCGGCCGGCATCCTCCAGACCCTCGCCTTCCCGTACTACGACAAGGACTGGGACAAGCCCGGCATGGACAAGGTCCGCAAGGGCCTGTCCCGGGCGATCGACCGGAAGCAGATCACCAAGACCATCTTCGCCGGCACCCGCACCCCGGCCACCGACTGGACCTCACCGGTGCTGGGCGAGGACGGCGGCTACAGACCGGGCCTGTGCGGCGAGTGGTGCGAGTACGACCCGGCCGCGGCGAGGAAGCTGATCGAGGAGGGCGGCGGGCTGCCCGGAGGCCAGGTGAAGATCACGGTCAACGCGGACACCGGCTCGCACAAGCAGTGGGTGGACGCCGTCTGCAACTCCATCAACAACGCCCTCGACAACGACCGCGCCTGCGTCACCGACCCGGTCGGCACCTTCGCCGACTTCCGGGGCCGGATCACCGACAAGGAGATGACGGGCCCGTTCCGCGCCGGCTGGCAGATGGACTACCCGCTGATCCAGAACTTCCTCCAGCCGCTCTACTACACCGACGCCTCTTCGAACGACGGCAAGTGGTCCGACGAGAAGTTCGACGAACTCGTCGACCGGGCGAACTCCGAGACCGACGCCGCCAAGGCCGTGCGGACCTTCCAGCAGGCCGAGGAGGTCGTCCGGGACAACATGGCCGCCATCCCGCTCTGGTACCAGAACGGCAGCGCCGGCTACTCGCAGCGGCTGTCCGACGTGAAGCTCAACCCGTTCTCCGTCCCGGTCTACGACGAGATCAAGGTCAGCTGAGGCGGCGCCATGGGACGGTACGTCGTCCGGCGGCTGCTGCAGATGATCCCGGTGTTCGTCGGGGCCACGCTGCTGATCTTCCTGATGGTCAACGTGATGGGCGACCCCATCGCCGGCCTGTGCGGGGAGCGGGAGTGCGACCCCGCGACGGCCGCCCAGCTCAGGAAGGAGTTCGGCCTCGACAAGCCGGTCTGGCAGCAATACCTGACCTACATGGGCAACCTCTTCACCGGCGACTTCGGCACCGCCTTCAACGGCCAGCCGGTCACCGAGCTGATGGGCAGCGCCTTCCCCGTCACCATCCGGCTGACCGTCGTCGCGATCCTCTTCGAGATCGTCATCGGCGTCACCCTGGGCGTGGTCACGGGCCTGCGCCGCGGCCGCCCCGTCGACACCGGCGTGCTGCTGGCCACGCTGGTGGTCATCTCCGTCCCCACCTTCGTCACCGGCCTGCTCCTTCAGCTCCTGCTCGGCGTCGAGTGGGGCTGGATCCGGCCGTCGGTGTCCCCCGAGGCCCCCTTCGGCGAACTGCTCCTGCCGGGCCTCGTCCTCGCCTCCGTCTCGTTGGCGTACGTCACCCGCCTGACCCGCACCTCCATCGCGGAGAACCGCCGCTCCGACTACGTCCGCACCGCCATCGCCAAGGGCCTGCCCAGACGCCGGGTCATCACCCGCCACCTGCTGCGCAACTCCCTGATCCCGGTGGTCACCTTCATCGGCACCGACATCGGCGCTCTGATGGGCGGCGCCATCGTGACCGAGCGCATCTTCAACATCCACGGCGTCGGCTACCAGCTCTACCAGGGCATCCTCCGTCAGAACACCCAGACCGTCGTCGGCTTCGTGACCGTCCTCGTCCTGGTCTTCCTGCTCGCCAACCTCCTCGTCGACCTCCTGTACGCCGTACTCGACCCGAGGATCCGTTATGTCTGACGCCCAGGACACCGGCGCGCCCACGGGTGCCGTCGCCGGCACCGGCATGGGCGGTGCGATGGACCTCGCCACCAGCGAGGCCCGGACGCTGGAGCGCCCGCCCGGCGGCCCGGACACCGGCGGCCCGTCCGGCAGACCGCGCTCCCTGTGGTCCGACGCCTGGCACGACCTGCGCCGCAACCCGGTCTTCCTCGTCTCCGCCCTGGTGATCCTCTTCCTGGTCTTCATCTCCCTGTGGCCGTCCGCGATCGCCTCCGGCAGCCCCCTGCGCTGTGACCTGGCCAAGGCCCAGGAGGGCTCCCAGCCCGGCGCCCCCTTCGGTTACGACGGCCAGGGCTGCAACGTCTACACGCGCACGGTCTACGGCGCCCGTACGTCCGTCGCGGTCGGTGTCTGCGCCACGCTCGGGGTCGCGGTCCTCGGCAGCGTCCTCGGCGGCCTCGCCGGGTTCTTCGGCGGCGCCGGCGACTCGATCCTGTCCCGGATCACCGACATCTTCTTCGCGATCCCGGTCGTCCTCGGCGGGCTGGTCCTGCTGTCGGTGGTCACCAGCAACAGCATCTGGCCGGTCATCGGGTTCATGGTGCTGCTCGGATGGCCGCAGATCTCCCGGATCGCCCGCGGCGCGGTCATCACCGCCAAGCAGAACGACTACGTCCAGGCCGCCCGCTCCCTCGGCGCCTCCCACGCCCGGCTGCTGCTGCGGCACATCGCGCCCAACGCCGTCGCGCCGGTCATCGTCGTGGCGACCATCGCGCTCGGCACCTACATCGCGCTGGAGGCGACCCTGTCGTATCTGGGCGTCGGCCTGAAGCCGCCGAGCGTCTCCTGGGGCATCGACATCTCCGCCGCCTCGCCCTACATCCGCAACGCCCCGCACGCCCTGCTGTGGCCCTCCGGGGCGCTCGCGGTCACCGTGCTGGCGTTCATCATGCTCGGCGACGCGGTGCGCGACGCCCTCGACCCCAAGCTGAGGTGAGGCGCCCCCATGCTGCTCGACGTACGTGATCTGCACGTGGAGTTCCGGACCCGCGACGGGGTCGCCAAGGCCGTCAACGGCGTCACCTACAGCGTGGACGCGGGCGAGACGCTCGCCGTGCTGGGGGAGTCCGGCTCGGGCAAGTCCGTCACCGCGCAGGCCGTGATGGGGATCCTCGACATGCCCCCGGGGCGGATCACCGGCGGTGAGGTCCTCTTCCAGGGCAGGGACCTGCTCCGGCTCAAGGAGGAGGAGCGGCGCAAGGTGCGCGGCGCCGGGATGGCGATGATCTTCCAGGACGCGCTGTCCTCGCTCAACCCCGTGCTGACGGTGGGCGACCAGCTCGGCGAGATGTTCGTCGTGCACCGGGGCATGTCCAGGAAGGACGCCAGGGCCAAGGCCGTCGAGCTGATGGACCGGGTGCGCATCCCTGGCGCCAGGGAGCGGGTGAGGCAGTACCCGCACCAGTTCTCCGGCGGGATGCGCCAGCGCATCATGATCGCGATGGCGCTCGCCCTGGAACCGGCCCTGATCATCGCCGACGAGCCGACCACCGCCCTCGACGTCACCGTCCAGGCCCAGGTCATGGAGCTGCTCGCGGAGTTGCGGCGCGAGCTGGACATGGGGCTGATCCTGATCACCCACGACCTGGGCGTGGTCGCCGACGTCGCCGACCGGATCGCCGTGATGTACGCGGGCCGGATCGTGGAGTCGGCGCCGGTGCACGACATCTACAAGGCGCCGGCCCACCCGTACACGCGCGGCCTGCTCGAATCCATCCCACGCCTGGACCGCAAGGGCCAGGAGCTCCACGCCATCAAGGGCCTGCCGCCGAGCCTGCTGAACATCCCGCCGGGGTGCGCCTTCCACCCGCGCTGCCCGATGGCCCGCGACGTGTGCCGGACGGACGTACCCCCGTTGTACGAGGTGTCCGGGGAGCGGGGGAGTGCCTGCCACTTCTGGAGGGAGTGCCTCGATGGCCGATCCGGTTCTTGAGGTCAGCGGGCTCGTCAAGCACTACCCGCTCACCACCGGCGTCCTCTTCCGCAAACAGGTCGGCTCGGTGAAGGCCGTCGACGGCGTGGACTTCACGCTCGACCGGGGCGAGACCCTCGGCATCGTCGGGGAGTCCGGCTGCGGGAAGTCGACGGTCGCGAAGATGCTGGTGCACCTGGAGAAGCCGACCGCCGGGGTGATCCGGTACAAGGGCGAGGACATCACCAGGCTGTCCGGCAGGGCGCTCAAGGCCGTCCGGCGCAACATCCAGATGGTGTTCCAGGACCCGTACACCTCGCTCAACCCCCGCATGACGGTGGGCGACATCATCGGCGAGCCGTACGAGATCCACCCCGAGGCGGCGCCGAAGGGCGACCGGCGCAGGCGTGTCCAGGAACTGCTGGACGTCGTCGGCCTCAATCCGGAGTACATCAACCGCTATCCGCACCAGTTCTCCGGCGGCCAGCGCCAGCGCATCGGCATCGCCCGGGGGCTGGCGCTGCGCCCGGAGATCATCGTCGCCGACGAACCGGTCTCCGCGCTGGACGTGTCCGTGCAGGCGCAGGTCATCAACCTGATGGAGCGGCTCCAGGCCGAGTTCGACCTGTCCTACGTGTTCATCGCGCACGACCTGTCCATCGTCCGGCACATCTCGGACCGGGTCGGGGTGATGTACCTCGGGCGGATCGTGGAGATCGGCCGGGACGCCGAGATCTACGACCACCCCACGCA
Source organism: Streptomyces sp. NPDC086077 (assembly GCF_040686175.1). Lineage (NCBI taxonomy): Bacteria > Bacillati > Actinomycetota > Actinomycetes > Kitasatosporales > Streptomycetaceae > Streptomyces > Streptomyces sp. NPDC086077. Next base: position 20,016 of record NZ_JBFBJT010000111.1, read on the forward strand.
CCCCTACACGCAGGCGCTGCTCTCCGCCGTCCCCGTGCCCGACCCTGAGGCCCGTGAGCACCGCGAGCGCATCATCCTCGCCGGTGACGTGCCCTCCCCGACGAACATCCCGTCCGGCTGCCGGTTCCGCACCCGCTGCTTCAAGGCGCGCGAGCGCTGCGCCCTGGAGGTCCCGACGCTGACGGTTCCCGCCGAGTACCGTTCGGCCACCGGCCCCGCCGCCCACCCCTCGGCCTGTCATTTCGCGGAGGAGAAACAGGTCGTCGCGCCCGGGGAGACGCGGTAACACACAGGCAACCGCGCCGACCCGGCTCCGATATGAGGACGCGCCACTCTCTACGACGTACGGCCGTGCGGGTGCCGTGAACGGGCCGGGGGTGTGCCATGTCCCCCGGCCCGTTGCCGTTCAGCGGGGCAGGCCCAGCGACCGCTTCAGGAAGTCCACCTGCAGCAGCAGCAGGTTCTCGGCGACCTGTTCCTGCGGCGTCATGTGGGTCACGCCGGACAGCGGGAGCACCTCGTGGGGGCGGCCGGCGGCGAGCAGCGCGGAGGACAGGCGCAGGGCGTGGGCGACCACCACGTTGTCGTCTGCCAGGCCGTGCACGATCATCAGCGGGCGGTGCGGCTCCGCCGCCGAGGACAGGCCGTCGTCGGTGATCAGAGAGCTCTTCGCGTACGCCTGCGGGGACTCGGCCGGGTGGCCCAGGTACCGCTCCGTGTAGTGCGTGTCGTACAGCCGCCAGTCCGTCACCGGGGCCCCGGCGATGCCCGCGTGGAAGACATCCGGCCGCCGCAGCACGGCCAGGGCGGCCAGCCAGCCGCCGTAGGACCACCCGCGGACCGCGACCCGGCTGAGGTCCAGCGGGTGCGTCTTCGCGAGGTCCTGGAGCGCCTCGATCTGGTCGTCGAGGGAGACGGTGAAGTCGTCCCGGACCGCCTTCTCCCAGGCCGGGGAGCGGCCGGGCGTGCCGCGCCCGTCGGCGACGACCACCGCGAACCCCTGGTCCGCGAACCACTGCGAGGTCAGATACGCGTTGTGCGCGGCGACCACGCGAGGGCCGTGCGGTCCGCCGTAGGGGTCGAGGAGAACCGGAAGGGAAGTGTCTCCTTGGTAGTCCTGCGGCATAAGCACGGCGCACGGAATCCTCTGTGCGCCCCCCACGGTGAGCGTCACGCGCGGGGACATACCGGGATCCTCGGCGTACGACGGGACAGTCGCCACCTTCCCCCAGCCTTCGGCCGGGTGGACCCCCGTCTCCCTTCGGTCGCCCTCGCGCAGCACCCGCACCGTCGCGCCCGGCCGGCCCGGCGTCGCGGACACGAGCACGGTCACGTCCCCGGCGCGCACCGCCGAGTGCACACCCGGCTCCTGCGAGAGGCGCTCGACGCCGAGCTCGTTGACGCGATAGACGTGCACCTCGCCGGTCTCCGGACTCGCCGCCTCCGCCCCGGCCGAGGCCGACACGAGCACGTCGTCGGCCGTGACGTCGAGCACGGCACGCAGGTGCAACTGCGGTCCTGTCAGGGGGCGTTCACCCACCGAGAGGACCCGCGCGCCGCCCTCGTCGGCGATCCGCACCAGCTGCCCCGAGGGGGACCAGCACGGCACCCCAGGGAAAAGATCAAGCCAAATCGGATCTTCGTCGGCGTGCACCATTCGGGTCGCACCCGTGTCCGGATCCACCGCCAGGAACAACTGGCTGCGCTGGTCACGCGCCTGCACCAGGATCAGCGGTGCGCCCGCCGCTGACCAGTGCACTCGCGCCAGATAGGGGTACCGCACGCGGTCCCAGACGACCTCGGTGCGCGCCCCGCCCAGATCGAACACGAACAACCGTACGTCCGCGTTCTCCGTGCCGGCCGCCGGATAGGGCACGTGTTGTGGATCACGTTCCGGCTGGGCCGGATCGGAGATCCACCACCGCCGCACCGGCGTGTCGTCCACCCGTGCCACCAGCAGCCGGTCGGACTCCGGCGCCCACCAGAAACCTCGCGAACGCCCCATTTCCTCCGCCGCGATGAATTCGGCCAGACCGTAGGAAACCGACTCCGCGTCCGGTTCCGCGAGCGCCCGGTCGCCCTCGCCCTCGGCGCCGATCACCCGCAGGGCGCCCTGTGCGACATACGCGATGTGCCGCCCGTCGGGGGACGGGCGGGGGTCGATCACCGGGGCGGGAACGGTGAGTTCACGCGCCGTGCCGACCCGCAGCTCGGCCGTGAAGAGCCGCCCTGACAAGGTGAAAGACGCCAACTCCACGGCCGTGTCGGTGGCGTAGCCGACGATGCCGGCGCCGCCCTCGCGGCTGCGTTCACGGCGCGCCCGTTCCTCGGGCGAGAGGTCCTCCGCGGCTCCGCCCAGCAGGGCGCGTGGGTCGGCCGCCGGGCGCTCGGCGAGGTCCGCCAGGTCGAGCACCCACAGGGCGTTCGCGCGGTCGGTGCCGGAGTGCGAGCGCAGGAAGACGACACGGGAACCGTCGGGAGCCACGGTGAACGAACGCGGCGCGCCGAGCGTGAACCGCTGGGTGCGGGCGTGCCGTCGGGGGAAGGAGTCAGGCTCGGTGGTCATGCCCCGACCATATTGGCCATGCGCCCCCTTGTGCGGCAGTGCGCCATTCGATGCGCGCGTACGGATAGTTATGATCACTAGCGCTGCGTGGGTATGAACCTGCTGGCCGCTGTATGGATTTACACGTTTCCTCGCACTGATTGTCCCCACATTCCCGGTTCTTGGAGGTGAGCCGCCGTGGCACTCTCGATTTCGGCGGTGGTGCTGCTGGCGATCATCGTCTTCCTGCTGATCAAGAAGTCGGGGCTGAAGGCCGGGCATGCGGTGGTCTGCATGCTGCTGGGCTTCTACCTCGCCTCGTCCACGGTGGCGCCCACGATCAGCGAGCTGACCACGAACATCGCGGGCATGATCGGCGGCATCAAGTTCTGACCGGCCCGGTCTGCTCGTAGGGTGGGTCCATGACGGAACGGCCCTCCCGGCGTCTGCTGCTGGTGCACGCGCACCCGGACGACGAGTCGATCAACAACGGCGCGACCATGGCCCGGTACGCGGCCGAGGGTGCCCATGTGACCCTGGTCACCTGCACCCTCGGCGAGCGTGGCGAGGTGATCCCGCCCGGGCTCGCGCATCTGACCGGCGCCGCCCTCGGCGAGCACCGCCTGGGCGAGCTCACCGCGGCCATGCGGGAACTCGGCGTGGAGGACTTCCGTCTGCTCGGCGCGGCCGGCCGCTACCGGGACTCCGGGATGATGGGCCTGCCCGACAACGACGACCCCGACTGCCTCTGGCAGGCGGACGTCGGCGAGGCCGCCGCCCAGCTCGTCGAGGTGATCCGCGAGGTGCGGCCCCAGGTGCTCGTCACCTACGACCCGAACGGCGGCTACGGCCACCCCGACCACATCCAGGCCCACCGCATCGCCATGCGCGCCGCCGACCTCGCCGACGAGGCCGGCATCGGCATCGCCAAGGTCTACTGGAACCGCGTCCCGCGCACGATCGCCGAGGACGCCTTCGACCGCCTCCAGGACGCGCTGCCGGGCCTCGGCTTCACCAGGAGCGCGGCACCGGACGACGTACCCGGCGTGGTCGAGGACGAGCGGATCACCACCGAGATCGACGGCACCGCGTACGCCGCCGCCAAGGCGGCCGCGATGGCCGCGCACGTCACGCAGATCGAGGTCGCCGAGCCGTACTTCGCACTGTCCAACCAGCTCGCACAGCCGCTGTTCGGCACGGAGTACTACGAGTTGGTGCGCGGCGAGCGGCCTTCGGGGCGGGAGACGGACCTGTTCGCCGGGATCGAGGCGGCGTCATGAGCGACCGGCACTCGATGCTCGCGCAGCCGCTGCGGCGCCCCTCCGCCGGGCGGTTCGCGGCCTACCTCGGTCTGTTCGTGCTCGGCCTGGTGGTCGGAGCCGCCGGATCGCTGGTGCAGGCCGCCTGGTTCCCGGGCGGGCTGCTGCTGGCGCTCGTGGGCGCGGCCGGGGCGTTCGTCGGCGGGGCGTGGCTGACGGGAGGCCGGGCCGGAGCCGTGGCGGGCGCGGCCGGCTGGATGCTCTCCGTCATCCTGCTCACCGCCAGCCGTCCCGAAGGGGACTTCCTCTTCGCCGCGGGCGTGGGCTCGTACGCCTACCTGCTCGGCGGCATGGCCGTGGCTGTGATCTGCGCCACCCTCGCTCCGGCGCCCCGAGCGGGTGGCCGGTCCGTCCGGCTTGGCGAATGACGTACCGGTTCGCCGTCGTGGGCTCGTGCGAGTCCCGTGTGGGTTTCCCCAGCGGTCGCGGGATACCCGCGCGAAGTGGCCAGTATGGTGGAGCCGCCGCCGCGCTGCCCGCGTACATGAGGTCGGAACCGGCGGTGGAGCCAACCGGGAGAACCTGCCTTGAGTCGTGAAACTGACAGTCCGTCCTCCGGGCCCAACGGGCACGGGGGTACCGCATACCCCTCGGGCACGCCGCCCTACGGCACCCCCACGGCTTCCGAAAACGGTGCGGACACGGGCCGTTCGGGCGCAGGGACCGAGGAGCGCAAGACCGAGACCACGCTGACGACCCGGATCCGGATCAACATCCCCGGATCGCGGCCCATTCCGCCGGTCGTCGTCCGCCAGCCCGTCGCCGACTCCGAGAGCGCCGACAGCGGCGCCGCCGAGCCCGCGGCGCCGAGCACGGCCCCCTCGCCGGGCGCGGTCGAGCCTCCGGTCGAGCCACAACTTCCCCAGCCCGCCGAGGAGAAGACCAGCGACTGGTTCGCGCCGCGCAAGTCCGGCCCGGGCAAGCCCGGTCAGGGCGGCGGCGCCGCCAACGGGGCGGGCACGCCCACCGGTTCGGCCGCCCCGGCCGGCCCCGCCGCCCC
>NZ_JBFBJT010000112.1:0-24257 GCF_040686175.1 Streptomyces sp. NPDC086077
GGGCCGTGCGGGGTCTGGGCGGTCGCGTGCCCCGTGCCTCGCGACCGCTGATGACGCCGTCGCCGTCCGGGAACGGCTGCTCTGGTCCTTGCCGCGCGGTCAGTGCGCGCCGAGTCCGCCTCCGCCGAACGAGCCCGTCGTACCCCTGCCCCAGCGGGGCCGGTCCGTGGACGTACTGGGCTTGGTCCGCATGTTGGTCAGCTCGTAGGGAGTGAGCGGGCGGCCCCCCTTGGGCATCACGGGCACGTCGTCGGGCTCCCGGATCTGCCGGACCTCGTGGACCGCGCCCTCCGGTGGCAGGTGCGGCTGCTCGTCGGCGCGTGGGCGCGGGGGCTCACCGAACTTGATCCGGTTACCGAGCCAGAAGCTTCCCCCCAGCACCCCGACAACGGCGATGGCGACCACGAACAGGACGAGGCTGAGCAGTCCACTCGGCGCTGCCAGCTGCATGGAGGCGTTGTTCATATCGCCTGAATACCCTCATATCGGACATCAAATCCGATCGCCGGGCTCCGCCCTCGCGTTCGTGTTTGGCCGGTGCCCCCATGGCTACCCGCGCGGTGTGACTTCGACGACTTCGCAGCAGGAGGTCTTCCGGTTCCTGGAAGACCGCTTCGCCTGTGCGCAGGCGTGCACGGACTGTGCCCGTGCGTGCGCGCTGCGTGCGAGCCTGGTGGACCCGGACGGTACCGAGGACCAGGAACTCCTGCGCCGCAAGGGGATCATGTGTGCGGAGGTCTGCGACGCGACCTGCCGGATGCTGTCCGAGCAGACACTCATCGACGAGGACGGACTGCGGATCCAGCTGGAGTGGTGCCGCACCGTGTGCCTGGAGTCGGCGCACGTCTTCGACGGCCGCCCCGCCGCCGAGGGTGCCGCGGAGGCGTGCCGCGCCTGTGCCCGGGCGTGCACGGAGTTCCTGGGCACGCTGGGCTGAGCCGGCCTTCCCGAAGCCTTCGGGCCGGGCCGCGGGGCTTCCCGTACCGCCGCCATTCCAAATTTCTGAAACACGTTCTACGGTGTGCGCCGTCAGGCAGGACCGGCCCTGGGGAGCCTGGAGGCGCCGTGCACCTTCAATACACGCCCGAGCAGCAGCGGCTGCGCACCGAACTGCGCGCCTACTTCGCCGAGTTGGTGCCGGACGACGCGCATGTGCGGCACGCCGGACCCGCCGCGCAGAAGCGCTTCTACCGCGACACCATCCGCCGGCTCGGCGCCGACGGCCGGCTCGGCGCGGGCTGGCCCGAGGAGTACGGCGGGCGCGGGCTCACCGCCTTGGAGCAGTTCATCTTCTTCGACGAGGCCGCCCAGGCGGGTGTCCCGCTGCCGTTGATGGCGCTGAACACCGTCGGGCCGACGATCATGCAGTACGGCACCGAGGAGCAGAAGGCGTACTTCCTGCCGAAGATCCTCGCCGGCGAGATCGACTTCGCGATCGGCTACAGCGAGCCCGACGCGGGCACCGACCTCGCCGCCCTCAAGACGCGCGCGGTACGCGAGGGCGACGAGTACGTGGTCAACGGCCACAAGATCTGGACCACCAACGGCGACACGGCCGACTGGGTCTGGCTGGCCGTGCGCACCGACCCGGAGGCACCGCCGCACCGGGGCATCACCATGCTCCTCGTGCCGACCACCGACCCCGGCTACTCCTGCACCCTCATCAACACCCTCGCCGGCCACGACACCACGGCCAGCTACTACGAGGACATCCGCGTCCCCGTCTCCCACCGGGTCGGCGAGGAGAACCAGGGCTGGCGGCTGATCACCAACCAGCTCAACCACGAACGTGTCACTCTCGCCGCGCACGGCACCATGGCGATCCGTGCCCTGCACGACGTCCGGCGCTGGGCGAGCCGCACCAAGCTGACCGACGGCTGCCGGGTCATCGACCTGCCCTGGGTACGCCGCCGCCTCGCCCGGACCCACACCCGCCTGGACGCCCTGAAGCTCCTCAACTGGCAGATGGTCAGCGCCGTCCAGCACGGCACGCTCACCCCGCAGGACGCCTCCGCCGTCAAGGTCTACGGCTCCGAGGCACGCCGCGACGCCTACGCCTGGCTCATGGAAGTCGTGGGCGCCACCGGCGCGTTGCAGGAGGGCTCCGCCGGCGCGGTGCTGCACGGCGAACTGGAGCGCGGCTACCGCTCCGCGGTGATCTTCACCTTCGGTGGCGGCAACAACGAGATCCAGCGCGAGATCATCTCGTGGATCGGCCTGGGCATGCCCCGGGTACGCCGTTGACCCGCCGGCCCTCCCCACGCCCTCAGCCGACGAACTGCTGCCCGCCGTCGATGTCGTAGGTCGCGCCGGTCAGTGCCGTGTTGGTCATCAGGTGCACGGCGAGCGCCGCGACGTCGGCCGGTACGACGACACGGCCGATCGGCAGCTTGGCGCGCAGCTCCTCGCGGCGCGCGTCGAGTCCCTCGCCGAGGAGCCTGGCCGACAGCGGCGTGTCCACGAACCCGGCGGCGATCAGGTTGACCCGGACCGGCGCGAGTTCGAGCGCGAGACCGGCGGTGAGCGCGGGCAGTGCCGCGGTCACCGCGGGCGCGATCCCGAGGCCGGCACGGATCTGCCGGGCGCCCGTGCCGCCCAGGAGCACCAATGTGCCGCCCGGTCGTACCGTACCGGCGACGTGGCGCGCGACCTCGATGGCGAGCACCATGTGCCCCGTGATCGCCTCGCGCGCCTCCTCGTCGTCCATGTCCAGCAGACTCCCGTAGGAGGGATGTCCCGCCGTGACCATCACGTGGTCGACCGGACGGGGAAGTTCCTCGAAGAACTGGCGAAGCCGCGCCGGGTCGCCCGCGTCGAAGACACTGGTGCCGGCCGCCTCGACCTCCTCGGCCGCCGCGCGCAGCCGGTCGGGGTTCCGGCCGGTGAGAACCACCGCGGCCCCCTCGGCACGGGCGTGCGCGGCGGTCGCCAGTCCGATGCCCGCGCTCCCGCCGATCACGACCAGGGTCTGCCCGGCCAGGGCCGGCTCCCGCGGGTCGTGGCCCGCCGGTGGCTCGACACTCATGAGTCCTCCTCCGCCGTGGCGGCACGGACGCGTCGTGACCCGGCTCCGCTCACCGTTCGAGGGGTTGCGACAGGGCCTGCTTGACCTGCCGGGCCCGCTCGTCGGCGAGGACCTCGACGCGGTCGTTCGCCACGGCTTCCAGGGTCTGCTCCGCGACATCGACCGCGCTGATCTTCGGCGCGTCCGTGAAGGAGCTGAGATCCGTCTCCACGAACCCGACGTGGACTCCGACCACGAGCGTCCCCTGTGCGCGCAGGCCCTCCCGCAGCGAGCCCGTCAAGGACCACTGGGCGGCCTTGGAGGCCGCGTAGCCGGGGTACTCCGGCCGCGAGGCCCAGGAGGCGACCGAGAGCATGTTCACCAGCGCGCCGCCGCCGTTGCGGGCCAGGACGGGGGCGAAGGCACGGGAGACCTGCCAGGTACCGAAGTAGTTGATCTCCATCGCCTGACGGGCGTCGTCGAGGGAGCCGGTCAGGAGCCCGGTGCTGAAACCGCCCACGCCCGCGTTGTTGATCACGATGGTGACGTCGCCCGCGGCGTCGGCCGCGGCCGCGACCTCCTCCGGCTTGGTGACGTCCAGGCGCAGCGGCGTGACGTCGGCGTCGTCCACGCTCGCCGGATCGCGCGCGGCGGCGTAGACCTTGGCCGCTCCGTGGTCGATCAGCGCGCGCGTGAACGCGTGACCGATGCCCCGGTTGGCGCCCGTCACCAGGGCGATCGAACCTCTGATCTCCATCGCGCTTCCTTCCTGCCGGCACCTGCCGCACCCGGCGGGCGAACGGGCGAAGCGAGGCCTTCGCGATCGGCTCCACCCGGCTCGCGGCGCGCCGGACACCCCGGCGCTCCCGTGGGACGGGCGTGCGGGAGACCTCGTCGCCCCACGTCGGCACGCCGTGAATCATGTCCCCTCACTGCCAGCCTGCACCGGATGCCGCGGCTTTGCATGTGGCGGGCACGGGCGAGTCGGTCCCGGCCGGGCCGCGGCGGGCCTGCCGCGAAGGCGCAAACTGGTGAGAGTGGGGAGGCCATGGCACGACCACGGATTCCAGGCAGGTGAGCCCGTTGGCAGCACGCAGGTTCGGTGACGCCGCCAGGCGCCGCACGCCCGTCCCGGCGCCGTCCGCCCGTGGGGCGGGGGACCCGGGACTGTTCACTCCCGCTTCCGTGACCTGGCAGATGCACGGCGACCCGATGATGTGGATCGCCGGCATCCGCGCGCTCCACCTCCAGGCCCTGCATCCGCGCGCGGTGCGCGGCGTCCTGCAGAACAGCGACTTCCGGCGCGACGCCTGGGGCCGCCTGATGCGCACCGCGAACTTCGTCGGCACCACGACGTACGGCACCACCGGCGCCGCCGAGCGGGCGGGCGCCCGCGTCCGGAAGATCCACAGCATGCTGCGGGCCACCGACCCCGAGACCGGCGAGCGGTACCCGGTAGACGACCCCCGCCTGCTGCTGTGGGTGCACTGCGCCGAGATCGACTCGTATCTGCACGTGCTGCGCCGCTCCGGCTACCCGCTCACCGACGCCCAGGCCGACCGCTACGTTCGCGAACAGCGGGTCAGCGCCCGCCTGGTCGGCCTCGACCCCGGCGCCGTACCGGCCGACCGGGCCCAGCTGGCCGCCTACTTCGACGAGGTACGGCCCCAACTCGCCGCCGGACCCGAGGCCAGGGACGTCGACGCCTTCCTGCGCCGCCCTCCGGTACCCACCGCGCTGGTGCCCCTGCGCGAGCTGCTGTGGAGCCGGGTCGCCGGCCTCGCGTACGCCTCACTGCCGTCGTACGCCCACGAGTTGTACGGCCGCCCCGCCCCCGCGCCCGATGTCGTCACCCGCCGCCTGCGCCGCACCGCAACCGTGCTGCGCACCGTCCCCGCACATGTGCGATGGCAACTTCCACCCCGGCACATCCTGCGCGCCATGGCCCGACTCGGCCCGGCCGCCCGCCCCGCGCCGTACAAACTCGAACCTCAGGTGGCCATACTGGTCCTGCCAGGGGAGGGCGGGGCTCACAGCGACGGGGGCGACGGCACGCGATGGGGGAGACCAGGCTGATCCAGGGCCGGTACCGGCTGCTGGATCCGATCGGGCGCGGCGGCATGGGCGAGGTGTGGCGGGCACGCGACGAGTCGCTCGGCCGGCATGTCGCCGTGAAGTGCCTCAAGCCCCTCGGGCCGCTCCACGACCAGTCCTTCACCCGCGTGCTGCGGGAGAGGTTCCGCGAGGCCCGGGTCGCCGCCGCGCTCCAGCACCGCGGGGTGACCGTCGTCCACGACTTCGGCGAGGCCGACGGGGTGCTGTACCTGGTGATGGAACTGCTCCGGGGCCGCAACCTCAGCCAGGTCCTGGAGGACAACAAGCACCATCCGCTGCCGGTCCCGGACATCGTCGACATCGCCGAGCAGGTCTCCGCCGCCCTCGCCTACACCCACCGGCAGGGCATCGTGCACCGGGACCTGAAGCCCGCCAACATGGTGCGGCTGACCGACGGCACGGTGAAGATCTGCGACTTCGGCATCGCCCGCTTCGGCGCCGACATCGGCTTCACCTCCCGGCTGACCGGCACCGGCGTCGCCATGGGCACCCCGCACTACACAAGGCGGCCGGCGCCGCGCTGCGCACCCCGCCGCCGGATACCGGCGACGGCCTCACCGGCGAGTGGATCGCCCGCCCCGCCACCGTCCCCGCACCCGTCCCGGTGCCGGACACGCCGCCCGACCCGCCCGAGGAGGCGCTCACCACCCTGGCCGGACGCCACAACGCGGGCCTGAGCCTGGGGCGCCTCGGGCGCTGGGTCGAGGCGGGCGAGGTGCACCGCGCGGTCGCCGCCGAACGCGAGCACCTCCTCGGCGCCGACCACCCCGACACCCTCGCGAGCCGCTACGAGGTCGCCTTCACGCTCAGCCGCACCGGCCGCGCGGCCGACGCCCTGCGTGAGTACACGCACGTGGCCCGGGCCCGCGAGCGGCTGCTCGGCGCCGACCACCCGGACACGCTCGCCGCCCGGCAGGATACGGCTTACGTGCTGGGCCAGTTGGGGCGGCCCCTGGAGGCGCACCAGGTGTACACGTCGGTCCTGGCCGTGCGCGAGCGCACCGTGGGCGCCGACCACCCCGACACGCTGCGCTGCCGTCACAACCTCGCCTTCAACCTCAGCAGACTCGGCCGTCTGGAGGACTCGTACCGGCTGGCCTCCGAAGTGGCCGGGGCACGCGCCCGGGTCCTCGGGGCCGGACATCCCGACACGCTCGTCACCCGCTACGAAGTGGCGTACGTACTGGGCCAGTTGGGTCGCTGGCAGGAAGCGCTGGACACCTACCGGGAGGTCGCCGAGGCCCGCGGCCGGGCACTTGGCGACGACCATCCCGACACCCTCGCCGCCCGCCACGAGATCGGCATCAGCCTCGGCCGCCTGAACCGTGGCGCGGAGGCGCTCAAGGTGTACCGCGACCTGGTCGACGACCGCACCCGCCTCCACGGCGCCGACGACCCCGAGACCCTGCGCGCCCGGCACGGCCTCGGCGTCAACCTCGGCCGCCTCGGCCGCTGGGAGGAGGCCCTCGCCGAGTCCCGTGACGTGTGCGCGATCCGGGACCGCGTCCTCGGCCCCGACCACCCCGACACCCTGATCAGCCGCCGCGAGGTCGCCGTCGGCCTCGGCTGGCTGGGCCGCTGGGCCGACGCGCTCACCGAGTACCGCGCGGTCGCCGACGCCCGTGAACGCGTCCTGGGCGCCGGCCACCCCGACACCCTCGCCGGCCGCAACGACGAGGCACACTGCCTGGAACAGCTCGGCCGGGGGCGGGAGGCGGTGGAGCTGTCTCGCAGGGTGGCGGAGCTGCGCCGGCAGGGGGACCCCCACGGAGCCTGACCGACGGGGCCGGACCCGCTCTGGCCGGGCGGGATCATCGCGTGTTACGAAGAACCATGCCTGCTCACGAGGGATCCCGCGCGTACGACGCCGTCATCGTCGGAGGCGGCCACAACGGCCTGGTCGCCGCCGCCTACCTGGCCCGCGCCGGACGGTCGGTACTGGTGCTGGAACGACTGGACCACACCGGCGGCGCCGCCGTCTCCACCCGACCCTTCCCGGGCGTCGAGGCCCGCCTCTCGCGCTACTCCTACCTGGTCAGCCTGCTCCCGCAGAAGATCGTGCGGGATCTCGGCCTGGACTTCCGGCTGCGCACCCGCACCATCTCGTCGTACACCCCCGTCGAACGCGACGGCCGGCCGACGGGACTGCTCGTCGGAGGCGGCGAGGAGCGGACCCGGGAGGCCTTCGCGCGGCTCACGGGCGGTGACCGTGAGTACGAGTCCTGGCAGCGCTTCTACGGCATGACCGGCCGCGTCGCCCAGCGGGTCTTCCCCACGCTGACGGAGCCGCTGCCCACGCGGGACGAGCTGCGCCGGCGCATCGACGACGAGGACGCCTGGCGGATGCTGTTCGAGGAGCCGATCGGTGTCGCCGTCGAGGACCGGTTCGCCGACGACCTCGTACGCGGAGTGGTCCTGACGGACGCGCTGATCGGGACGTTCGCCGACGCGCACGACGCGGAGCTGCGCCAGAACCGGTGCTTCCTCTACCACGTGATCGGCGGCGGCACCGGCGACTGGGACGTCCCCGTCGGCGGCATGGGCGCCCTGACCGGCGCGCTCACCACCGCCGCCCGGGAGGCGGGCGCCGTCATCGCCACCGGCCACGAAGTCCTGCGGATCGGCACCGACGGCCGCACCGCCGAGGTGGCCTACCGCACGCACGACGGCGAGGGCGTCGCCGTCGCCCGGCACGTCCTCGTGGGCGCCTCGCCGCAGGAGCTGGCCGTCCTCACCGGTGACAGCCCGCCCGCGCCCGCCGAGGGCGCCCAGTTCAAGGTCAACATGCTGCTGAAGCGGCTGCCGAGACTGCGCGACACCTCGGTCGACCCGCGCGAGGCGTTCGCCGGAACCTTCCACATCGCCGAGGGGTACGAGCAGCTGGCCACCGCCCACGCCCAGGCCGCCGCCGGCGAGCTGCCCGCCGCCCCGCCCTCCGAGATCTACTGCCACTCCCTGACCGACCCGTCGATCCTCGCTCCGGAGCTGGTCGAACAGGGCTACCAGACCCTCACCCTGTTCGGTCTGCACACCCCGGCCCGGTTGTTCGCGGCGGACAACGACGCCGCCCGCGACGCCCTGCTCAAGCCGACCCTCGCCCAGCTCGACGCCCACCTCGCCGAGCCCCTCGCCGACTGCCTGGCCACGGACGCCGACGGGCGGCCCTGCATCGAGGCCAGGACGCCGCTCGACCTGGAACGCGACCTGCGGCTGCCCGGCGGCAACATCTTCCACCGCGAACTGTCCTGGCCGTACGCCCAGGAGGGCACCGGCCGATGGGGAGTGGAGACCCCGCACCCCAACGTGCTGTTGTGCGGCGCGGGTGCCGTGCGTGGCGGCGGGGTGAGCGGGGTGCCGGGGCACAACGCGGCGATGGCGGTGCTGGAGGGCGGCGACGTCTCGCCCCGATGACCTTGGGAAACGGCTTGATGCCCGGCGCGGGGCGGGCCATCCTCGTACGCAGGGTGACGCGCCGCCGGGCGGCCCGGTGCTCCCGCGGGAGACCGGCGCCGTGGTGTCCGTACGGCTGCGGGACGGGCACCACGCCGCCCTGGCTGCCCAGAGGCACCTCGCCCGTCTCCCGTCTCCTCAGTCGGCCGAAGGCGTCCACCCGGTCGGGGTGATCCGTGCCGCGTCGGCGGGGCGGGTTTCGTCGAAGAGGACGGTGCCGGGTGCCTCGACGCGCAGGCCGTCGACATAGGCGCCGCGGCCGACGTAGAGCTGGTCGGTGGTGTACCGCCAGCGCAGGGTGAGTCGCGGGGCGGCCGGGAGGGGCGCCGTGAGCCGGTGCCAGGTGCGGCCCGACCAGCCGGTGACCCGCCCGGCCGGGTGCTCCTCGGGCTCCCCGCCACGCCGGTCGGTGGTGAACGGGACCGGCTGCCAGGCCGTGCCGCCGTCCGTCGAGGACTCCAGGACCAGACCGTCGGCCGCCGGTTCGGTGTCCCACCACAGGGCGCCGCGCAGCCGCGCCCCGCCCGTGGAGGTGTCGAGCGCGGGCAGCGTGAGCGTCGCGGTCGTGGAGCTCGCCATCCCTGAGAACCAGGCGGTGCGGCCGCGCGCCGGACGGACGGGCACGGCACGCGCCAGATTGTTCGCCGCGGCCACCCGGGGCGCGGAACCGGAGCGCCAACTGCGCACCGGGTGGACCGAGTTGCCGAGCACCACCAGGAACGAGTCGGTCGTCGGGTCGAGGACGAGGCAGGTGCCGGTGAAGCCGGTGTGCCCGGCGGTGCGCGGAGTGGCCATCGCGCCCATGTACCAGTGCTGGTAGAGCTCGAAGCCGAGGCCGTGCTCGTCGCCGGGGAAGGCGGTGTTGAAGTCGGTGAACATCAGCTCCACCGACTCCGGCCGCAGGATGCGCGCCCGCCCGTAGACGCCCCCGTTGAGCAGGGTCCGGCCGAGCACGGCGAGGTCCCACGCGCAGGAGAAGACCCCGGCGTGCCCGGCGACCCCGCCGAGGCTGTACGCGTTCTCGTCGTGCACCTCGCCCCACACCAGGCCCCGGTCCAGCCCCGACCACGGCTTGCGGGCGTCCTCGGTCGCCGCGATCCGGGGTCTCCAGGACGCCGGCGGATTGAAGCGAGTGCGGTGCATTCCGAGTGGAGCGGTGATCTCCTCGCGGAGCAGCGCGTCCAGACGGCGCCCCGTGATCTTCTCCAGCACCAGCTGAAGCGAGATCAGATTGAGGTCCGAGTACAGATACCTGGTCCCGGGCGTGTTGAGCGGCGCCTCGTTCCAGATGAGCCGCAGCTTCTCCTCGTACGTCGGCGCGCTGTACAGCGGAATCCACGCCCGGAAGCCCGAGGTGTGCGTCAGCAGTTGCCGCACGGTGACGTCCTGCTTGCCCGCGCCCGCGAACTCCGGCAGATACGAGGCGACCGTCGCCTCCAGCTCCAGCGCGCCTCGCTCGATCTGCTGCACGGCGAGGATCGACGTGAACAGCTTGGACACCGAGGCCAGGTCGAAGACGGTGTCCCCGGCCATCGGAATCTGCTCCCCGGCCGGGAACTCGACCGCGGTGTCGGTCTTCTCGTCGTACGCCGCGTACCGCACCGCCATCCCGATGGGCTCGTGCAACGCCACCGTCCCGCCCCGCCCGGCGAGCAGCACGGCCCCCGCGTACCACGGGTGCTTGGGGGAGGGGCCGAGGAAGGTCTCGGCGTCGGTGACGAGCCGGCGCAGATGCGAGCCGAGCAGCCCGGCGCGCTCGGGCGAGCCGTGCCGCAACGTCGGACGGCCGGTGCCGGCGGGCGCGGCGGCCGCGGCCGGTCCCGCCGGGAAGGGCGTGAGGGCGAGCGCCCCGCCCAAGGCCAGTGCCCGGAAACCCAGTTGACGGCGGCTGAATCCACCGGCCATCTCTTCGCCCATCGAGGACCCTCCCGTACCCGGCTGAAAGTATCTTTCGAGGACCACCGTGCGGGGTGAAACTTTCCTGTCAGTTGCGGGGGTGTGTCAATGGGGCGTGCGTTCAGCGGTGAACCGGACACTTACCTGACGTTCTGTCAGAAAAGCTCTTCCGTCGTCCGGGGGACTGCGGCATCCTGCGCCCATGCAGACGGAGCTGAGCAACCAACTGGGAGTCGAGCACGCCCTCTTCGGCTTCACGCCGTTCCCCGCCGTCGCCGCGGCCATCAGCCGGGCCGGCGGTTTCGGGGTGCTCGGCGCGGTCCGCTACACCGCCCCCGGCGACCTCAAGCGCGACCTCGACTGGATCGAGGCGCACGCCGGGGGCCGGCCCTACGGGCTGGACGTCGTGATGCCCGCGACCAAGGTCGAGGGCGTCAGCGAGGCCGACGTGGAGGCGATGATCCCGCAGGGGCACCGGCGGTTCGTCGAGGAGACCCTCGCCAAGTACGGCGTACCCGAACTCCCCGACGGCGAGGTGCCCGGGTGGCGCATCACCGGCTGGATGGAGCGGGTCGCCCGCACCCAGCTCGACGTCGCCTTCGGCTACCCGATCCGGCTGCTGGCCAACGCCCTCGGCTCACCGCCCGCCGACGTCGTGCGCCGGGCCCACGACCGGGGCGTCCTGGTCGCCGCGCTCGCGGGCAGCGCCCGGCACGCGCGCAAGCACAGGGACGCCGGGATCGACGTCGTCGTGGCCCAGGGGTACGAGGCCGGCGGCCACACCGGCGAGATCGCCTCCATGGTGCTCACCCCCGAGGTCGTGGAAGCCGTCGACCCGCTGCCGGTGCTCGCCGCCGGCGGCATCGGCAGCGGAGGGCAGGTTGCCGCCGCGCTGGCCCTCGGCGCGCAGGGCGTGTGGACGGGCTCCATCTGGCTGACCACCACCGAGGCAGACCTCCACTCCCCGGCCCTGACCCGCAAACTCCTCGCGGCCGGCTCCGGTGACACCGTCCGCTCCCGCGCCCTGACCGGCAAACCCGCCCGCCAGTTGCGCACGGAGTGGACCGACGCCTGGGACGACGCCGACGGACCGGGCACCCTGCCCATGCCCCTCCAGGGCCTCCTTGTCGCCGAGGCCGTCTCCCGCATCCAGAAGTACGAGGTCCACCCCCTGCTCGGCACGCCCGTCGGCCAGATCGTCGGCCGGATGACAAGCGAGCGCAGTGTCCAGGCCGTCTTCGACGACCTCACCCGCGGCTTCGAGCGGGCCGTCGACCGCATCGACCGCATCGCCGGAAGGAGCGGCCGGTCATGAATCCCCCCACCGGTTTCTGGGCCCAGGCCACCGCCGACCCCGGGCGCGTCGTCCTCGTGGCGCCGGACGGCGAGCAGTGGACCGCCGGACGCCTGCACGCCGCCGCCAACCGCCTGGCGCACGGCCTGCGCGCCGCCGGCCTGGAACGCGGCGACGCCTTCGCGGCGGTGCTGCCGAACGGGCCCGAGTTCCTCACCGCGTATCTGGCCGCCACCCAGGCCGGGTTCTACCTGGTCCCCGTCAACCACCACCTGGTCGGCCCCGAGATCGCCTGGATCGTCGCCGACTGCGGCGCCAAGGTCCTCATCGCCCACGAACGGTTCGCCGACGCCGCCCGCCAGGCCGCCGACGAGGTGAACCTGCCGGCCGGCCGGCGGTACGCCGTCGGCGCACCGGAGGGCTTCCGGCCGTACGCCGAACTCCTCGACGGGCAACCGGAGTCACCGCCCGAGGGCCGCACCCTCGGCTGGGTGATGAACTACACCTCGGGCACGACCGGCCGCCCGCGCGGCATCCGCCGCCCACTGCCCGGCAAGCCCCCCGAGGCGTCCTACCTCGGCGGTTTCCTCGGCATCTTCGGCATCAAGCCGTACGACGGCAACGTCCACCTGGTCTGCTCGCCGCTCTACCACACGGCTGTGCTCCAATTCGCCGGCGCCTCGCTGCACATCGGTCACCGCCTGGTCGTCATGGACAAGTGGACGCCCGAGGAGATGCTCCGCCTGATCGACACCCACGGGTGCACACACACCCACATGGTCCCCACCCAGTTCCACCGGCTGCTGGCACTCCCGCAGGACATCAGGCAGTCGTACGACGTCTCCTCCATGCGGCACGCCATCCACGGCGCCGCCCCCTGCCCGGACCACGTCAAACGCGCGATGATCGATTGGTGGGGGCACTGCGTCGAGGAGTACTACGCGGCCAGCGAGGGCGGCGGCGCCTTCGCCACCGCCGAGGACTGGCTGAAGAAGCCCGGCACCGTCGGCAAGGCCTGGCCCATCAGCGAACTCGCCGTCTTCGACGACGACGGCACACGGCTGCCACCCGGTGAACTCGGCACCGTGTACATGAAGATGAGCACCGGCGGCTTCGCCTACCACAAGGACGACGACAAGACCCGGAAGAACCGCATCGGCGACTTCTTCACCGTCGGGGACCTCGGCTGCCTCGACGAGGACGGCTACCTGTTCCTGCGGGACCGCAAGATCGACCTGATCATCTCCGGCGGCGTCAACATCTACCCGGCGGAGATCGAGTCCGTCCTGCTCGCCCACCCCGCCGTCGCCGACGCAGCCGCCTTCGGCATCCCGCACGACGACTGGGGCGAAGAGGTGAAGGCGGTCGTCGAACCGGCCCCCGGGCAGGCACCAGGACCGGCCCTCGCCGCCGCCCTTCTCGACCACTGCGCCGCCCGGCTCGCCGGGTACAAGCGCCCGAAGAGCGTCGACTTCATCACCGAGATGCCGCGTGACCCCAACGGCAAGCTGTACAAGCGGCGGCTGCGGGAGCCCTACTGGGCGGGGCGGACCCGGGCCATGTGACGCACTTGGTCGCGCCGGCCGGTCCCACCGGCCGTGCGCGCGGCGCGGACGTCATCCTTCGGTCGGCCCGCGACCGACCTTCGGCCGATCCCCGCCCCGCCCCGCCTTCCGAGCGTGGACGCATGACGACCACGATCACTCCTGGGGCCTCGGGCTCGGCCCCACCTCGGCAGCGCCGGCATGGCGCTGTTCGCGGCCGGCGTCTGGCTGGTCACCGTGGCCGGCGCGTACGCCCTGGAACGCGCGGGCCGCCGCGGCCCCGCCGAAGCGGTGCTGCGACGGCTCATGTACGGGCCGGTGGCGGGCCGCGCCCGCTGAACCGGGGGTGCCGCCCGCCCCGGGCGGCACCCCGCCGGCTCCGTCAGCGCCGCTCGCGCACCACCACGACCCGGAGCGCGGGGGAGGACCGGATGTCCTTCTCGCAGAACCGGGACGTCACCCACTTCTCACCGGAGAACAGCCGCGTCTGGTCGGCGAGATGGGCCGAGTGCGGGTTCGAGGACTGGGAGTACGACAGCAGGGTCCTGGCCACCGGGCAGGGGCTCCCGTCCCAGCCGACGGCCTGGATGTAGCTGGAGCCGGTCGACACCTCCGTGTATCCGCCGCTCGCCGGGTCCCACACCGGCTCGACCTTGTTCCACACGCCCAGCGACTCGGTACCGCCGGGCACCGCGATCCGCTGTCCCTTCCGCACGACCACCTGGTGCTCACCGAGCCGGGAGTCCAGCGCGACGCCCGCCGCGCGCAGTTCGGCCACGGTGTCCGCGAGTGCGGTCGCGAAGCCGGGGACCGTGGTGTCCAGGGTGTTCGGGGTGCGGACCGGATCGGCGGCGGAGAACGGCACCTTCCACAGCCGGGCCGCCGGGACCGTGGCCGTCAGCTTCCGCCAGAACCGGTCGAAGAGGAGCGCGCCCCGGCTGGAGGTGTCCATGGTGCGGTCCCAGCCGGCCAGCACCCGGCACGCCTCGGAGACGTCGACGCCCTTTCCGTCACTGCCGGCCGCCGTGCCGCCCGGCAGCGCGGCACACGCCTTCGCCGCGCCGGCCGCGGCGAGGTCCCCGGCGGGCGCCCGGTTGGCGAACTGCTGCGCCTGGAGGTCCCGTACGGTCAGACGGCCGCGCCCGGCCATCGCCGCCACGTCCTCCAGCGCGCCGCGGGTGCGCATGCTGCGGGCGGTGCCGATGTTCCCGAAGACCCGCTCGTAGCCCGTCAGCGGCCGCTCGGCGTTGGCCAGCCAGGCGCTGTCGTTGGAGTTCTCGGCGTACGGCGCGTCCCTCAGCGCCGGCATCCTCGCCGGGCCGAAGATCCCCGGCTGCACGGCGTCGGCGTCCCCGCCGAGCGCGCAGTCGCCGCGCGAGCCGTCCAGCACCGCGAGTCCCGACGAGGGGTAGGTGACCTGGCCGAGCGGCGTGGAACAGCGCCCGGCCAGCTCGTCCGTGATGCGCGGCAGGACCTGGGACTGGGTGAAGAGTGAGTGGCCCCTGGAGTCGGCGGCGATCGTGTTCACCCACGGCAGGCCCTGGGTGCGCCGCAGGGTCGCGAGGACGTCGTCCGTGCCGCGTGCCCGGCTGAAGCCGAGGGCGGTGTCGGAGGCGCGGAGATTGACCGCGTTGGGGTCGTTCAGCGCGTACGCCGTCGTAGTCGTCCACGGCAGTGGCACCGAGGCGCCGAGCGAGGTGACCACCGGGCCGTAGCGGGTCCACCACTGCGTCCGCGTCACCGGCGGCCCGTCCTTGACGGCCACGGTGACGTGACGTGGCGTCATCCGCTCGCGCCGGCCGTCGACGACGTAGACCGTCGGGTCGGCCGGATCCAGCGTCAGCTGGTGCAGGTTGAGGGTCACCCCGGTGGCCACGGTGTGGCTCCACGCCACGTGCGCGTTGTGGCCTATGGAGATCGTCGCCGTGCCGAGCAGCGATCCGCCGGAGACGTCGAGGTGGCCGGGGATCGTCTGCTGCGACTGCCAGAAGCGGCGGCCGCCCTGCCACGGGTAGTGCGGATTGCCGAGCAGCAGCCCGCGGCCGTCGGCCGTGGTGGCGCCGCTGAAGGCGACCGCGTTGGAGCCCATGTCCGCGCTCTCGGCGGCGAACAGCTCGCGGGCGGCCCGCGCGGTGCGCTCGGCGTCCGGCACCACCTCGGTGGTGGTCGTCGTCGGCGGCCGGGCGGCCGTGATGCCGTCCACGCCCCGGCCCTGGCCGCCGAGCACCGCCAGCGCGTAGCCGCGGGTGGCGACGTCCAGCGTGGTGACCGGCCGTACCCAGGGGGCGTTCCGGCAGGCCGGGTCGGTGATGCGGTTGCGCTTCAGCCAGGCGTTGTAGCCGGCCGCGAACCCCCGCATCAGGTCCTTCGCGGCCCGGCTCGGCCCGGCCGGCTCCGGCGTGGCGAGCAGCCGCTCCACCGTGCCCGCCTCGCGGACCCCGCGGAAGTACAGGTCGCCGGCGAGGTTCTGGGCCGCCGACGAGAGCGCCGGGTCGGACGGCGCGTCGGCGCCGAAGTACCGCGCCCGTTCGCCGCGTACGGTCACGAAGCCGTCGGCGAGCGTGCACACCTGGTCGGCGGCCTGCGCCCAGCCGGTGCCGAAGCCGAGGTCCGCGTAACTGCCCGCGAGGATGTGCGGAATGCCGTACTCGGTGTAGCGGATGACGGCCGACAGGCCGCCGTGCGAAGGGTGTTGTTCCGGACGGCCCTGCGCCGGCGAGGCCGCCGCCGGCAGCGCGGTGGCGGCGGTGAGCAGGGCGACGGCCGTGAGGGTGATTCGTCTCAGGCGGATGCGCATGGTGCCTCCCAACGTCATGGAGGGAAGGAGCGGTTGAGCGTACCAACTGGTATGTCCGCCGCGGCCCCGTCTCTTGACCTCTTCCGGACGCGGACCGAGGATCATCTGTCATGACGCCCGGACACGGCAGCACGGTCGACGGGGTGCTGCGGCGCAGCGCCCGCCGCACCCCGGCGCGCGTCGCGGTCGAGTACCGCGACCGCCGCTGGACGTACGAGGAACTGGACGACGCCGTCTCCCGGGCGGCGGGCGTCCTGCTCGGCGAGGGCCTCGCCCCCGGCGACCGGGTCGGCGCCTACGGCCACAACTCCGACGCCTACCTCATCGGCTTCCTCGCCTGCGCCCGCGCGGGCCTCGTACACGTGCCGGTCAACCAGAACCTGACCGGCGACGACCTGACCTACATCGTCGAGCAGTCGGGCAGCGGACTGGTGCTCGCCGACCCGGACCTGACCGGCCGGCTCCCCGAGGGCGTACGGACGCTGCCGCTGCGCGACGCCGGTGACTCCCTGCTCGCCCGGCTGCCGTCCACGACGCCCTACGACGGTCCGGAGGCGCGTGCCGAGGACCTGACGCAGCTGCTCTACACCTCGGGCACGACGGCGCTGCCCAAGGGCGCGATGATGACGCACCGCGCGCTGGTGCACGAGTACCTCAGCGCGATCACCGCCCTCGACCTCGGCGCGGGCGACCGGCCGGCCCACGCGCTGCCGCTCTACCACTCGGCGCAGACGCACGTCTTCCTGCTGCCCTACCTAGCGGTCGGCGCGACGAACATCATCCTGGACTCGCCGGACGGCGACCGCCTCTTCGACCTGATCGAAGCCGGACGCGTGGACAGCCTGTTCGCGCCGCCCACCGTGTGGATCGGCCTGTCGAACCGGGCCGACTTCGCCACCCGCGACCTGAGCGGGCTGCGCAAGGCGTACTACGGGGCGTCCATCATGCCGGTGCCCGTCCTGGAACGGCTGCGTGCGCGGTTGCCCCACCTGGCGTTCTACAACTGCTTCGGCCAGAGCGAGATCGGCCCCCTGGCGACGGTCCTCGGACCCGCCGAGCACAAGGGCCGACTGGACTCCTGCGGCCGGCCGGTGCTCTTCGTGGACGCCCGGGTCGTCGGCGAGGACGGCAAGGACGCCCCCGACGGCACACCCGGCGAGATCGTCTACCGCTCCCCGCAGTTGTGCGAGGGCTACTGGGGCAAGCCGGAGGAGACCGCCGAGGCCTTCCGGGACGGCTGGTTCCACTCCGGCGACCTCGCGGTCCGGGACGCCCACGGCTACTTCACGATCGTCGACCGGGTGAAGGACGTCATCAACTCCGGTGGCGTCCTGGTCGCCTCACGGCAGGTCGAGGACGCCCTCTACACCCATGAAGCCGTCGCCGAGGTAGCCGTCGTCGGCCTGCCCGACGAGAAGTGGATCGAGGCGATCACCGCCGTCGTCGTCCCGCGCGGCGAGGTGACGCCGGAGGAACTGATCGCCCACGCGCGGGAGAAACTGCCCGCGTTCAAGGCGCCGAAGCGGGTGGTGCTCGTGGACGCGCTGCCGCGCAACGCCAGCGGCAAGATCCTCAAACGGGAGCTGCGGGACCGGTTCGGCGGCCGCCGGGTCAGCTCGGACGCAGATCCACGATCCGCCTGATCTTCCCCACGGACCGCTCCAGGGACCCCGGTTCGACGATCTCCACCGTCACGGACACGCCGATGCCGTCCTTCACGGCCGCCGTGATGGCGCGCGCCGAGTCGTCGCGCGTGCCCGCGGTCGCGCCGGGGCGGGCCTCCGCGCGGACGGTGAGGGCGTCGAGCCGGCCCTCGCGGGTGAGGCGCAGCTGGAAGTGCGGGGCCACGCCCGGAGTGCGGAGCACGATCTCCTCGATCTGGGTGGGGAAGAGGTTCACGCCGCGCAGGATCACCATGTCGTCGCTGCGGCCGGTGATCTTCTCCATCCGGCGGAAGGTGCGGGCGGTTCCCGGGAGCAGCCGCGTCAGATCCCGGGTGAGGTAGCGGATCACGGGCATCGCCTCCTTGGTGAGGGAGGTGAAGACCAGCTCGCCCCGCTCGCCGTCGGGCAGCACCTCGCCGGTGACCGGGTCGACGATCTCCGGGTAGAAGTGGTCCTCGTGCACATGCAGACCGTCCTTGGTCTCCACGCACTCCTGGGCGACGCCCGGGCCGATCACCTCGGACAGCCCGTATATGTCCACGGCGTCGATCGCGAACCGCTCCTCGATCTCCCGCCGCATCCCCTCCGTCCAGGGCTCGGCCCCGAAGACGCCCACCCGCAGCGAGGTGCTCCTCGGGTCGACGCCCTGGCGCTCGAACTCGTCGAGCAGCGTGAGCATGTAGGACGGCGTCACCATGATGACGCCGGGCCTCAGATCCTGGATCAGCTGGACCTGACGGGTCGTCATTCCGCCGGACGCGGGGATCACCGTACAGCCGAGCCGTTCGGCGCCGTGGTGCGCGCCGAGACCGCCGGTGAACAGCCCGTACCCGTACGCCACGTGGACCGTGTCGCCGGGGCGGGCGCCGGCCGCGCGCATCGAGCGCGCCACCATGTCGGCCCACATCGACAGGTCGCCGTCCGTGTACCCGACGACCGTGGGGCGGCCTGTCGTGCCGCTCGACGCGTGGATGCGGCTGATGCGCTCCCGGGGCACGGCGAACATCCCGTACGGGTAGTGCTCGCGCAGGTCGGCCTTGGTGGTGAAGGGGAAGCGCGCCAGGTCGGCGAGAGAGCGGCAGTCGTCCGGGTGGACTCCCGCCTTGTCGAAGGACTCCCGGTAGTGGGGCACGTTGTCGTAGGCGTGCCGCAGCTGCGCCCGCAGCCGCTCCAGCTGCACCGCCCGCAGTTCCTCCGGGCCCAGCCGTTCCCCCGCGTCCAGCAGGTCCGTCGCGTCCGCCATGGGACCTCTCCTTACCAACCGCAGCAATCCGGGCGACCGATCATTCGGTCGTGGTGTCGTGGATCAGTAATCCAGCCCCTCGCGGCTGAAGGCAAGGCCCCGTCCCGCACTTTCTCCGGCGGGCGGAAGTCTGTTGCGCGGGCTCCTCCCGGGCGCCGAGGATGATCCCCATGCCTTCCTTCCTCGCCCCTGACGGGACCCGGCTCGCCTACCGTCTGCGCGGTGACGGCGCTCCGTTGGTGGTCCTGCCCGGTGGTCCCATGCGGCACTCCGGGTACCTCGGTGACCTGGGCGGCCTCGCCGCCCACCGCCGACTGGTCCTGCTCGACCTGCGCGGCACCGGCGCCTCGCAGACACCGGCCGACCCGGCGACGTACCGCTGCGACCGTCTCGTGGACGACGTGGAGGCGCTGCGGGTCCACCTGGGCCTGGAGCGGATGGACCTGCTCGGCCACTCGGCGGGCGGCAGCCTCGCCATGCTGTACGCCGCCCGCCGTCCCGACCGGGTGGCACGGCTCGCGCTGATCACCGCCACGCCGTGGGCGCTGGACATGCCGGCGACGACCGAGGACCGGCTGGACGCCGCGCGGCTGCGCGAGGAGGAGCCGTGGTTCGCGGCCGCCTTCCCGGCGTTCGAGAGGTGGCTGCGGCAGGGCGGGGACTTCGACCCGAGGTTCATCCCCTTCTTCTACGGGCGCTGGGACGAGACCGCCGCCGAGCACGCCGCGCGGGACGAGGAGGAGAGCAACGAGGAGGCCGCCGAGCGCTACGGCTCCGAGGGCGCCTACGACCCACCCGCGACCCGCGCCGCCCTGGCCACGCTGACCGCCCCGGTCCTCGTGTACGCCGGCGAACTCGACGGCGGCCCCCGGCCCGCCTTCGCCCACCGCACGGCCGAGGTCTTCCCGAACGCCGAGGTGGCCGTCCAGCCGGGCGCCGGGCACTATCCGTGGGTGGACGACGCCCAGTGGTTCGCCCGGCGCACCGCGGAGTTCTTCTCCAGCGGCTCCTAACCGTCCGCCGCCACCGCCACCTCCCGCGCCCACCGGTAGTCCGCCTTGCCGCTGGGGGAGCGGCGGATGGCGTCCGTGACGATCAGCTGGCGGGGGATCTTGTAGCCGGCGAGGCGGTCGCGGCAGTGGGTCCGGATGTCCGCCAGGGTGGGCTCCGGGGCGCCCTCACGCACCTGGACGACCGCCGCGACGTGGTTGCCCCACTTCGCGTCCGGCACCCCGGCCACCAGGGCGTCGTAGACGTCCGGATGGGACTTCAGGGCCTGCTCGACCTCCTCCGGGTACACCTTCTCGCCCCCCGTGTTGATGCACTGCGAGCCCCGGCCGAGGACGGTGACCACGCCCTCCTCGTCCACGGTGGCCATGTCGCCGAGCAGCACCCACCGCTCGCCGTCCTTCTCGAAGAAGGTCTCGGCGGTCTTCGCCGGGTCGTTGTAGTAGCCGAGCGGCACATGGCCGCACTGGGCGACCCGGCCCACCTCGCCGGCGGCCACCGCCTCCCGCGTCACCGGATCGACCACCCGCGTGCGGGAGTTGACGCGGATGCGGAAGCCCCGCTCGGGGCCGGAGTCGTCCGTCGCCGTGCCGTTGAAGCCGGACTCGGAGGAGCCGAAGTTGTTCAGCAGCATCACGTGCGGGACGAGCGCCAGGAACTGCTGCCGGACCGTCTCCGACATGATCGCGCCGGAGGACGACACGCTGAACAGGGAGGAGCAGTCCGTGCCCTTGAGGGGGCCGGAGAGGGCGTCGACCAGCGGGCGCAGCATCGCGTCGCCGACCAGGGACACGCTGGTGACCTTCTCCCGCTCGACGGTCCGCAGCACCTCCTCGGGCGTGAACTTGCGGTGCAGCACCACCCGTTGCCCGAAGTCGAAGGCGATGAACGCCGTGAGCGTGGACGTGCCGTGCATCAGCGGGGGAGTGGGGAAGAACGTGAGCCCCGATCCGCCGGCCGCGACCCGCTCGGCCAGCTCCCGCGGCGTCTTCACCGGCTCCCCCGTCGGCGCCCCGCCGCCGAGGCCCGAGAAGAAGAGATCCACCTGACGCCACATCACGCCCTTCGGCATCCCCGTCGTGCCGCCGGTGTAGATGATGAACTGGTCGTCCCCCGAGCGCGCCGCGAAACCACGCTCCGGCGAACCGCCGCTCTCGGCCTGCGCGAACGGCACGCCGAGCGAGCCCTGCGCCCCGACCCGCACCAGATGGCGCACCTTCCCCGCCCTGGGCAGCGCCGCCGCCACCCGTTCCGTGAACTCCCCGTCGAAGACCAGGGCCACCAGGTCGGCGTCCCGGTAGAGATAGACCAGCTCCTCCTCGACGTAGCGGTAGTTGACGTTCACCGGCACGATCCGCGCCTTCAGGCAGCCGAGCACGGTCTGGAGGTACTCGACGCCGTTGTAGAGATGCAGCCCGAGGTGCTCGCCGGGGCGGACGCCGCGCTCCAGCAGGTGGTGACCGACCCGGTTGGCGGCCGCGTCCAGCTGGGCGTACGTCAGCCGGCGTTCCGTGCCCGTGCCGGGGTGGTCGAGGTACACCAGTGCCTCGCGGTCCGGCACCACGTCCACGACCGACTCGAACAGGTCGGCAAGGTTGTACTCCACCGCTCCTCCTGACCTCGCTGCCCTCGGTTGCCGGTCATCAGAGCAAAGGGCGGCACAAGTGTGAAGGGTCCGCGCGGCAGGAATCTGACTGTCTGTCAGAAAACCCTTGAAGCCCCGGCGTGCCTGCTGCAACCTGTTCTCGTTCCTGCGGACGTGCCCGAGGCGGCAGGACGGGGAGGACAACCATGGGTGGCACCGAACACCTCACCGTGCAGCGCGAAGGCGCGACGCTGGTGCTGACGCTCAACCGGCCCGAGGCCAGGAACGCGCTCTCGCTGCCGATGCTCGTCGGCCTCCACGACGGCTGGACCGAGGCCGACGAGGACGACGCGATCCGCTCGATCGTGCTGACCGGCGCCGACGGCGCCTTCTGCGCGGGTATGGACCTCAAGGCCCTGGCCGGCAAGGCCATGACGGGCGAGCAGTACCGGGACCGGCTCAAGGCCGACCCCGACCTGCACTGGAAGGCCATGCTGCGCCACCACCGCCCCCGCAAGCCGGTGATCGCCGCCGTCGAGGGCCCCTGCGTCGCCGGCGGCACCGAGATCCTCCAGGGCACCGACATCCGCGTGTCGGGCGAGTCCGCGACCTTCGGCCTGTTCGAGGTCCGGCGCGGGCTCTTCCCGATCGGCGGCTCCACGGTCCGGCTGCCACGCCAGATCCCCCGCACCCACGCCCTGGAGATGCTGCTCACCGGACGGCCGTACAGCGCCCGCGAGGCGGCGGACATCGGCCTCGTCGGCCACGTCGTCCCGGACGGCACCGCGCTCGGCAAGGCGTTGGAGATCGCCGAGCGGATCAACGCCTGCGGCCCCCTCGCCGTCGAGGCCGTCAAGGCGTCGGTGTACGAGAGCGCCGACATGACCGAGACCGACGGCCTGGCCGCCGAACTCCGGCGCGGCTGGCCGATTTTCGACACCGCCGACGCCAAGGAGGGTGCCCGCGCCTTCGCGGAGAAACGACCGCCCGACTACAAGCGCGCCTGACTTCGAAGGAGTCCCCGGCATGCCCGAAGTCCTCAAAGCCCCCTTGGTCGTCGAGTTCCCCTTCACCCGTTCCCTCGGCCCCGTCCAGAGCGCCTTCCTGACCGGCCTGCGCGAACGGGTCGTCCTCGGCGTGCGCACCCACGACGGCCGCACCCTCGTCCCACCGGTCGAGTACGACCCCGTCACGGCCGACGAACTGTGCGACCTCGTCGAAGTCGCCCCCACCGGCACGGTCACCACCTGGGCCTGGAACCCCGCCCCCCGCCGGGGCCAGCCCCTCGGCACCCCCTTCGCGTGGGCCCTGGTCCGCCTCGACGGCGCCGACACCGCCCTGCTCCACGCCCTCGACGCGACCGGCCCCGACGCGGTCCGCACCGGCATGCGGGTCCGCGTCCGCTGGGCGGAGGAACGGACCGGTGCCATCACCGACATCGCCTGCTTCGAGCCGTACGACGGCGAAGGCGAGCGACCGGGCGGCCACACCGGCGCGTTCCAGGACCCCGTCACCGGCATCGTCGCCCACGCCCGGCTCGACTACAGCTACAGCCCGGGGCGAGCCCAGGCCGCCTACATCAAGGCGCTCTCCGACCGGCGGACCGTAGGCGAACGCTGCCCGTCCTGCCGCAAGGTGTACGTGCCGCCCCGCGGCGCCTGCCCCACCTGCGGCGTCGGCACCGCCGAACAGGTCGAGGTCGGTCCCCGAGGCACGGTCACCACCTTCTGCATCGTCAACATCAAGGCCACGCACACGGCGAATCTGGACATCGAAGTCCCCTACGTCTACGCCCACATCGCCCTCGACGGCGCCGACCTCGCCCTGCACGCACGCATCGGCGGCATCCCGTACGACCAGGTCCGGATGGGCCTGCGGGTCGAACCCGTGTGGACGGAGGGCGCCCGCCACCCCGACCACTACCGGCCGACCGGCGAGCCGGACGCGGACTACGACACCTACAAGGAGCTGTTGTGACCCGAGAGATCGCCGTGGTCGCCTTCGCGCAGACCGTCCACCGGCGCACCAGCGACGAGCTCTCCGAGGTCGAGATGCTCATGCCGGTCCTGCACGAGGTGCTGGACCGCACCGGCCTGAAGACCGCCGACATCGGCTTCACCTGCTCCGGCTCCAGCGACTACCTCGCCGGCCGCGCCTTCTCCTTCACCCTCGCCCTCGACGGCGTCGGCGCCTGGCCGCCGATCTCCGAGTCGCACGTCGAGATGGACGGCGCCTGGGCGCTGTACGAGGCCTGGACCAAGCTGCTCACCGGCGAGGCGGACACCGCCCTCGTCTACGCGTACGGCAAATCCTCGCCGGGATCGGTGCGGGACGTCCTCACCCGCCAGCTCGACCCGTACTACGTCGCCCCGCTCTGGCCCGACTCCGTCGCCCTCGCCGCCCTCCAGGCCCAGGCGCTGATGGACGCCGACGAGACCGACGAGCCCGCCCTCGCGGCCGTGGCCGCCCGCAGCCGCGCGGCGGCCGAGGGCAACCCCCATGCCCAGCTGCGGGGCCCGGTGCCGCACGGCGACTACGTCGTCCGGCCGCTGCGCACCGGCGACTGCCCGCCCATCGGCGACGGCGCCGCCGCCGTCGTCCTCGCCGCCGGGGACACCGCCCGCCGGATCCACGTCCGCCCCGCCTGGATCCGCGGC
>NZ_JBFBJT010000113.1:0-24051 GCF_040686175.1 Streptomyces sp. NPDC086077
GTCCGGGGTCGGTGAGCAGACAAGCGGCCCAGCTCGCCACCACCTCGTCCACCCAGGTGCGCCAGGCGTAGGTGTCGGGGTCCTCTCCCCCTTGGGCGTCCGCCCCGGTGACCCGGTCGAGCCGGCCGGAGCCGCCGGGGCCCGCCATCGCGACCAGCGCCGCGTCCATCTGCGTCGGATACCGCAGCCACGCCGCGACCGTCACGGCCTGCCGCGCCTGCACCTCGCACAGGGCGGCGGCAAGGGCGCCGCCGGACGCCGGGTAGGCGCGCGTCAGCCACTGGGCGGTCGCCGCTATGAGCGGGGAGAGGTCTGCGAGCACTGCCGAGCCGTCCGAATCCTGGGCGCGAAGACACGTCCGCGTCTTGTACGAGGGGAAGGGTCTGGGCGAAAACGGTAGCCCGGGACCCCCGGCGACGATATGGCCCGGCCCTCATCGCCGACGTGGCCTCGGCCACACGCGGACACCCGGTCGTCACACGCGCGCCTCACCCGGGTGGCGAGGGGTCAGGGAGGCCCCTAGTAATGGTCAGGGACATCGCGTGTCGCGCTTCGGTAGCGCAGGAGCGGCCGCACGACTCCCTTGGAGCCCAGCATGACCACGCGCTCATCGCCACAGCCGAACCCCGCCCACATACTCTTCGGCGCCCCCTCCGCCGCGGGCGAGCCGCCCTCCGCCGTCGCGCCCGTCGCCGGGACTCCGGCGCACAGCCCCCCTGGCGCGGAGCCGCCGGTCCACACGGCCCCTGCCGCGCAGACGCCGGTACACAGCGGCCCTGCCGCGGAGGCGCCCTTGTACCCCGCGCCCGCCGCGGAGGCACCTCTCTATCCGCCGCCCGCCGCGGACGCACCTGTGTACCGCACCCCGGCCGCGGACACACCTGTGTACCGCGCCCCCCTCGCGGAGCCGCCGGTGCACAGCGCCCCCGTGGCCCGGGCACCGGTCCACAGCGCCCCCGTGACGGAGCCGCCGCCGGCCTACAACCCCCCTGTCGCGGAGCCGCCCGTCCACAGCGCCCCCGTCGCTCAGGCACCGATCCACAGCGCCCCCGTCATGGAGCCGCCGGCCTACAGCCCTCCGACCGCCGAGGCGCCGGTCCACGGCGCCCCGCACGGCGAGTCGCCCGCCCGTCCCGCCCCGGCCGCCGAGACGGCGTACGTCGTCGGCGCGGCACTCGGCCACGACGCGACCGCGCTCCTCGAAGCCGCCGGCCCACTGGACGAGACGGCTCTCCAGTCCCCGACGGCAGCTGACGCCGGACCACCGGATCGCGCGCAGGCACCACCGCCGCTGAACCCGGTCGGTGACCTCGTCCACGCCGCCGTCAGCGATCGGCCGCTGGAGGAGATCGTGCGGCTGGTCACGCTGATGGAGCAGTCCCCCGAGTACGCCCAGACCGTCACCGCGGTGCTGCGTGCGGTCGCGCTGGACCGGCCCGTCGAGGACGTGGCCCGCCTCATCGCCCAGTTGACCCACCCGCCGCGCCACGCGGACAGCGCGGACGAGACCATCCGGGTGGCGGTCGCGAGGCGGTCCGTCGACGACGTTTCCCGCCTGATGGCCCTGTTGCACCAGACCTCGCTGCCGCCGCACTGCGGACAGGAGGCGGTCCGCGCGGCCGCCATCGGGCGGCCCATAGAGGAACTGGTCGAGCTGATCGGCCGGCTGGGCCAGGAGCGGCAGCGCGAGGCGCTGGCCGCGGCGGCCGCCCTGCGCCCGCTCTCCGAGATGGCCGCCGCGGCGCGGCCGCCCGCGGACCCGCCCGCCGTCCCGGAACCGGCGTTCGTGGACCCGCCCGCCGCACCGGACCCGCAGGAGGTGGCGCCGCCACGTACGGGGCGGCCTCCGCGGATGCGGCGTACGCGTCGCACGGCGGAGCCCAAGCGGCAGGTCTTCTGGCCTAGTTGGATCGCCGCCGCGGCCCTCGTCGTGTGCGCCGCGGCGTACTTCCCGCTGCACCGGGACGACGCGCCGCTCGGCGTCTACGCGCTCACGCTCGGGATGTCCGGGGTGTGCCTCGTCATCGCCGTCCTGCTGGCGGTGCGCGCCAGTGTCCCGGCACTGCTGGCGGGGATGCTGATGCCGGCGGGGCTGGCGGGGGCCGGGCTGCTGGAGGGCCGGGTCCATTCGGCGGGCCTGTCACGGGCCCTGGACCTCACGGTGGCCCCGCCCTGGAGCGCCGGTCTCACGGCGGTGAGCGCGTCGCTGGCCTCGCTCGCGGCCCTGCTCCTGCTGCTGATGGTCCAGCTGGCCGAGCGGTATCCGGCACCTCGTCCGACGGCCGGGGCCGGCCGGACGGCGGAATGACGCCGACGCCGGCCGGGGCTGTCGCGGGCGGCCCCGGCTACGGCGTCATGAGCCCGGCGGCGACCGTCGCCCCCAGTTCCCAGCAGCGCTCGATGTCGGCCCGGTCCGGCTCGCCGGTCACGGTGACCGCCTCGGCGGCGCGCCGCCAGCCGAGGCCGGTGGTGACCGTCTCGATGCCGCGCACCGCGCCCGTGACGTCGCTGCCGCCGTGCACGTAGTAGCTGAAGGGCCGGCCGCGCGTCTCGTCCAGGCACGGGTAGTAGACCTGGTCGAAGAAGTGCTTGAGGGCACCGGACATGTAGCCGAGGTTCGCCGGCGTGCCCAGCAGATAGCCGTCGGCGGCCAGCACGTCGGACACGGTGGCGGACAGCGCCGCCCGGCGCTCCACCCGGACGTCCTCGATCTCCGGCGTCGTCGCTCCGGAGATCACCGCTTCCAGCAGGGCCTGGCAGTTGGGCGAGGGCGTGTGATGCACGATCAGCAAAGTGGTCACGCCCGCACCCTTCCGTGATCCCCCGCCCGGCCGCAAACCGCCGCCACCCGGCTCCCGGGCCCCGTCGCCTGCTCCGGCGTCACGCCCGCGGCATGGGCGCCCTGCACGCCGTGACCCCGTTGTGACCCCGGCCCCTGAATGGAACGATGCCCGGCATCAGCCGTGACGAAGGGAAGCATCGTGACCGACGGGGATCACCGGCCGCGCGCCGCCACTGTGTTCGACGCGATCGGCGTGGCGTACGAGACGGCGTTCGCGGGCTCCGAGGCGCACCGGGCGTCGCTGGAGTGGCTGCTCGGGCAGCTCGCGCCCGGCAGCCGGGTGCTGGACGTCGGCAGCGGGACCGGACGGCCCACGGCACGGACGCTCGCCGACGCGGGCCACGACGTCCTCGGCGTCGATGTCTCGCCCGTGATGGTGGACCTGGCCGCCCGGCGGGTGCCGGGCGCCGCCTTCCGGTGCGCCGACATCCGCGAGATGCCCCTGCCGGACGGCTCGTTCGACGCGGTGTGCGTGTACTTCTCCCTGCTCCAGCTGTCCCGCGCGGAGCAGTCCGCCCTGGTCGGGCGGCTGGTGCGGGCGGTGCGGCCCGGCGGACACGTGGTGCTCGCCACCGTGCCGCTGGACGTGGAGGACGTCGAGGCCGTCTTCATGGGGCAACCCGTACAGGTCACGAGCTTCGGCAGCGAGGAGTTCGCCGCGCTGGCGGACGGCGCGGGGCTGAAGGTGCTCCGGCAGGAGCACACGGTCTTCACTCCCGCGCATCCGCAGGCGATCCCCGAGCCGCACCTGTTCCTGTACTGCCGACGCGACGGGGACCCGGCCGCCTGACAGGGCGCGGATCTCGTTTCTGCGCGACGATGAGCCACAGGGACGAGGGGCCGTGGCACCGCCCATCGGCGAAGGGACTGTGACGTGCGGGAACTGGCGATCATCGAGGCGCCGTCCGTCCTGGGGCTGCGGCCGTGCGGTGTGGAGGATCTCCCGGCGGCCCTGTTCGCCGCCGGGCTGCTGGACGTCCCGGGCGCGGTGCGGGCCGGCCGGGTCGAACCGCCCCCGTACGACGAGCGGCGCGACCCCGAGACCGGCGTGCTCAACAGCACCGGCATCGCGCAGTACTCCATGCGGCTCGCCGACGCGCTCGGCGCCGTGCTCGACTCGGGACGCTTTCCCGTAGTGCTCGGCGGCGACTGCAGCATCCTGCTCGGCAACCTGCTCGCCCTGAAGCGGCGGGGCCGCCACGGCCTGCTGTTCCTCGACGGGCACACCGACTTCTACCAGCCGGCGGCGGAACCGGCGGGCGAGGCCGCGTCGATGGACCTCGCCCTGGTCACGGGCCGCGGGCCCCGTGTCCTCACCGACCTCGGGGGCCGCGGGCCCCTGGTGCGCGACGAGGACGTGGTCGTCCTCGGCTACCGCGACGCCATGGAGTCCGCCGAGTTCGGCATGCAGCCGCTGCCGCCCGAGCTGTACGCCCTGGACCTCGACGGGGTGCGTGCCGTCGGCGCCGCCACGGCCGCGCGCCAGGCGATGGAACGGTTCTCCCGCGTGCCCGGCGGCTACTGGGTGCACCTCGACGTCGACGTCCTCGACGACGCGATCATGCCGGCCGTCGACTACCGCCAGCCCGGCGGGCTGACGTGGCTGGAGCTGGAGGACGTGCTGAGCACGGCCCTGGCCGACGAACGGGCCGTCGGCCTGGATGTCACTATCTTCAACCCGCGGCTGGACCCCGACGGGAGCATCGCCGTCGACCTGAGCGAGTGCCTGCGCCACGGGCTGTCGGCCCGCCCGACGGCAGGATGACGGCCCGTGGCGGCGAGGCCCGGTTCAGCTCTCGCCGAGAAGCTTGAGGACGGCCTCGGCGGTCGCCGTGCTGGACTGCGGGTTCTGGCCGGTGACGAGGTTGCCGTCCACCACGACCGTGTTGCTCCACGCGGGGCCGGTCTCGACCACGGCGCCACGCTCGCGCAGCCTGCTCTCCAGGAAGTAGGGCACGTTGTCACCCAGCCCGCCCTGGCGCTCCTCGTCGTCGCTGAACGCGGTCAGCGCGCGCCCGGCGAAGGTGAGGACGCCGTCCTGACGCTCCGCGCTGAGCAGCCCGGCGACACCGTGGCACAGCGCCGCCACCGTCCGGCCCGCCGCGTCCGCCTCGTTGAGCAGCCGGCCGAGGTCGGTGTCGCTCGTGAGGTCGGCCATGGGGGCGTGGCCGCCGGGGAGGTAGACGGCGTCGTAGTCGTCGAGCCGTACGTCGGACAGGGCGAGGGGTGCGGCCAGCTGGTCGGCGATGCCGTCGAGGTAGGTGCGGAACCGCTGGGCGTCGGCCTTCGGCACGCCGCCGCGCTCGTCGAGGCTGAGGGCGTCGACGGTGGGGCGTACGCCGCCCGGCGTGGCGAGCGAGACCTGGACGCCGGCCGCGGTCAGCACCTGGTGGGAAGCGGCGACCTCCTCGGCCCAGTAGCCGGTGGGGTGGGTGGAGCCGTCGGCGAGCCGCATGCTGTCCGCGCCCGAGACGACCATCAGAATCTTCTTCGACATGCTTCAAGCGTCCATCAGGCAATCTCGAAGTGCACCCCTAGAGCCATAAGAAGAGTTATCGCCTGGGCTTGCGCGCCGGAACGGCGTGAGCTAATGCGCCTCCGAGGCCTTTGAGGGTCCGGGATCTGCCGAAACCCGGTCCCGGCCAGGCCCTGGTGCGGGTCGAGGCCAGCGGCGTGACCTTCGCCGAGCAGCAGATGCGGCGCGGCAAGTACTACGACATGCCGAAGTTCCCGTTCGTGCCCGGCTACGACCTCGTCGGCGTCGTCGAGGAGCTCGGTTCCCCGGAGTCCGGCCCGGTGGCCGTGGGGCAGTGTGTCGCCGCCCTGACCAAGACCGGCGGCTGGGCGGACCACGTCCTCCTGGACGCGGCGGACCTGGTGCCGGTCACCGAGTCCGGCACCGTCGTGGGCAAGGTCGTGATCGCCCCCGGCGCGGGGCTGGAGTGAGGCTCACAGCGTGTTCCACCGGCGGGCGGCCTGCTGGAGGCGGTCGCGGAGCACGGTCACGGCGGGGTCCGCGGGGGCGCCCCGCCGTACCGCCAGGTACAGCGTGTTGAGCGGCGCGACCTCGGGATGGTGCAGCTGCGCGACCTCCCCCGAGGCCAGGGCCGGCGCGGCGATGTAACGGGGCAGGACGGAGATCCCGGTGCCCGCGGCCACCGCCGCCAGGACGGATCTCAGGTCGGGGACGACCATCGCCACCCGGTTCGCCGGGCGGCGGCCGAACTCGCTGCGCCAGTAGCGGCGCACGACGGGCAGTTCCTCGGCGTACGCGACCAGTGGCAGATGGGCGAGCGCCGCCGCGGGTTCGGCCCGCAGCCGCTCGGCGTCGACGGTGTGGGCGAGCGCGGGCGGGGCGACCAGGACGAACTCCTCGTCCACCAATGGCGCCGCGAGCAGGCCCGGCCGGGAGGGCCGTACCGCCGAGACGACGAGGTCGAGCCGGCCGTCCGCCAGCTGGGACAGCAGGTCGTCGGCGAGTCCATGGGTCACCCGGACGGTCACGCCGCGGCCGGTCAGCTCGGCCAGCACCGGCAGCACCCGCAGGGTCATCACCTCGGCCGGTCCGCCGACGTGCACCGTGCCGTGCAGAGGCGGCTCCGCGCCGGACGGGCGCAGGGCCTCCCGCAGGCCGTCCACGTGGACGCCGACGCGGGACGCGAGAGCGGCTGCCCGCTGCGTGGGCGTGACGCCCTTGTGGCTGCGGACGAACAGCGGCTCGCCGATCTGCTCCTCCAGCCGCGCGAGTTGCCCGGTGACGGCCGGCTGGCTCACCCCGAGCCGCTGGGCGGCGGCGGACAGCGAGCCCGACCGGTAGATCTCCAGGAACGTCGAGAGCAGATCGAGGGGCGGCAAGCCGCCGCGGGGTTCGTTCACGGCCACAGGCAGAAGGAAAGCACCGCCGCGGGTGGCGTGCTCGCAGACTCCTCGGGCAACTTATGGATCCCATAAGGTGGAGTTATGAGCTCATAGAGAGGACCCGCGTACCAAGTTAGGCTTGCCTTAGCTTAGGCTTCCCGTCGAGTCGCATCATCATCGCTCGAAGGGAACCTGATCATGACGCGCCCGCTGCGGGTAGCCATCGTCGGAGCCGGCCCGGCCGGGATCTACGCCGCCGACGCCCTGCTCAAGTCCGACGTGGCCGCCGAACCCGGCGTGTCCATCGACCTCTTCGAGCGGATGCCGGCGCCGTTCGGCCTCATCCGCTACGGCGTCGCTCCGGACCACCCCCGCATCAAGGGCATCATCACGGCCCTCCACCAGGTCCTCGACAAGCCGCAGATACGGCTCTTCGGCAACGTCGACTACCCGGCCGACATCAGCCTGGACGACCTGCGCTCGTTCTACGACGCCGTGATCTTCTCCACCGGCGCGACGGCCGACCGCGCGATGTCGATCCCGGGCATCGAGCTGGACGGCTCGTACGGCGCCGCCGACTTCGTGTCCTGGTACGACGGCCACCCGGACGTGCCGCGCAGCTGGCCGCTGGAAGCCGAGAAGGTCGCCGTCCTCGGTGTCGGCAACGTGGCCCTCGACGTGGCGCGCATCCTCGCCAAGACCGCGCAGGAGCTGCTGCCGACGGAGATCCCGCCGAACGTGCACGACGGTCTGAAGGCCAACCGGGCCAAGGAGATCCACGTCTTCGGCCGCCGCGGCCCGGCACAGGCGAAGTTCAGCCCGATGGAGCTGCGCGAGCTGGACCACTCCCCCACCATCGAGGTCATCGTGGACCCCGAGGACATCGACTACGACGAGGGCTCCATCGAGACCCGGCGTGGCAACAAGCAGGCCGACATGGTCGCCAAGACGCTGGAGAAGTGGGCGATCCGCGACGTCGGCGACCGGCCGCACAAGCTGTTCCTGCACTTCTTCGAGTCGCCGAGCGAGATCCTGGGCGAGGACGGCAAGGTCGTCGGCCTGCGCACCGAGCGCACCGAGCTGGACGGCACCGGCAACGTCAAGGGCACCGGCACCTTCACCGACTGGGACGTCACGGCGGTCTACCGGGCCGTCGGCTATCTCTCCGACAAGCTGCCCAAGCTGCCCTGGGACATCGACTCGGGCACGGTCCCCGACGAGGGCGGCCGCGTCATCGAGGAGGGCGGCACGCACCTCCAGTCGGTGTACGTCACCGGCTGGATCCGGCGCGGCCCGGTCGGCCTCATCGGTCACACCAAGGGCGACGCCAACGAGACGGTGTCCAACCTGCTGGACGACTTCGCCCAAGGCCGGCTGCACGCCCCTTCCGCACCGGCCCCCGAGGCCGTCGACGCCTTCCTGGCCGAGCGCAACGTCCGGTTCACCACGTGGGACGGCTGGTACCGGCTGGACGCCGCCGAGAAGGCGCTGGGCGAGCCGCAGGGCCGCGAGCGGGTGAAGCTCGTCGAGCGCGAGGACATGCTCAGGGAGAGCGGCGCGTAAGCGCTCCGCGAACCAGGCGGTGAGGGGCCCGGCGACTGTCCGCCGGGCCCCTCGGCGTCTTACGGACCTGTGACATGACGGGCGCGGTGCGGCTCCGCGCCCCGTGCGCCGACCTAGCGTGTGGCCATGCGCGTACTGATCACCGGCGGTGCCGGATTCATCGGGTCCCATGTGGTCGAGGCACTCTCGGCGGCCGGGCACGAACCCGTCGTGTACGACCTGCGCGAGGACGCCCGCTCGGACGTACGGGACCTCGATGCCGTGCGCCGTGCCCTGTCCGGCGTCGACGCCGTCTCGCACCAGGCGGCGATGGTGGGGCTGGGCACGGGGTTCGCCGACGCACCCGAGTACGTCTCCCGCAACGACCTCGGCACGGCCGTGCTGCTCACCGCCATGGCCGAGGGGGGCGTACGGCGCCTGGTGCTGGCGGGGTCGATGGTGGTGTACGGGGAGGGGCGTTACCGCTGCGCCCGGCACGGCGTGGTGCGGCCCGGCCCACGGGCGGTCGCCGACCTGACGGCGGGGCGCTTCGAGCCCTCGTGCCCCGACTGCGGCGCCGCGCTGGAGCCCGGCCTGGTCGGTGAGGACGCGCCGGCCGACCCGCGCAACGTGTACGCGACGACGAAGCTCGCCCAGGAGCACCTGGCGGCGGCGTGGGCGCGGGCCACGGGCGGCTCGGCGGTGTCGTTGCGCTACCACAACGTGTACGGGCCCCGGATGCCCCGCGACACGCCGTATGCCGGGGTGGCTTCCTTCTTCCGTTCCGCGCTCGCCCGGGGCGAGGCCCCGCGCGTGTTCGAGGACGGGCGGCAGCGACGGGACTTCGTGCACGTACGGGACGTGGCGGCGGCCAACGTGGCCGCGCTGGAGGCGGGTTCGGCGCCCGGCGCGCTCACGGCGTACAACACCGGCAGCGGTGAGCCGCACACGGTCGGGGAGATGGCGCGGGCGCTGGCCGACGCGTACGGCGGGCCGGAGCCCGTGGTCACCGGGGAGTACCGGCTGGGGGACGTCCGCCACATCACCGCCGACTCCACGCGGCTCCGCTCCGAGCTGGGCTGGCAGCCCGCGGTCGGATTCGGAGACGGAATGGGGGAGTTCGCGCGGGACGGGCTGAGCGCCCAGCAGGGCCCGGCACTCCCCTGACGTCCGTGTCACGTAAGCAACGCAAGCCCGAAATGCCCGCTTTCCATTCGTAGGGTGAAAGCCGTGACAACCCCTCCCCCACCCCCGCCCGTCGATGTCGTCCTCCCCTGTCTCAACGAGGCCGACGCCCTCCCCTGGGTACTGGAACGCATCCCCGCCGGATGGCGCGCCCTCGTCGTCGACAACGGTTCCACCGACGGCTCGGCGGACGTCGCCCGCGCGCTCGGCGCCACCGTCGTCCAGGAGCCGCGCCGCGGCTTCGGCGCCGCGTGCCACGCGGGGCTCACCGCCGCGACCGCCGGCATCGTGTGCTTCTGCGACTGCGACGCCTCGCTCGACCCGTCCCTCCTCGTCCCGTTCGTGGCGGAGGTGCGGTCCGGTGAGTCCGATCTGGTCCTGGGCCGCCGCCGACCGCGCGGGCGCGACGCCTGGCCCCCCCACGCGCGCGTCGGCAACGCCGCGCTGGCGGTGCTGCTGCACCGGCGCACCGGGCTGCGGCTGCACGACCTGGGTCCGCTGCGGGCCGCACGGCGTGAGGCGCTGCTCGCCCTCGGGCTGACCGACCGGCGCAGCGGCTATCCGCTCCAGATGGTCGTGCGCGCCGCCGACGCGGGCTGGCGCGTCGCCGAGCACGACGTGCCGTATCTGCCCCGCACCGGCGCGTCCAAGGTCACCGGTACCTGGCGCGGCACCTGGCAGGCGGTACGGGACATGCGCCGCGTGCTGGCCGAGCGGCCCTCCGTGCTGGACGGCAGCCCCCGATGACCACCCTGCTCGTCATCGCCAAGGAGCCGCGCCCCGGCCGCGTCAAGACGCGGCTCACGCCGCCCTTCACGCCCGCCGAGGCGGCCGCGCTGGCCGAGGCGGCCCTGGTGGACACCCTGCGCACGGTGGCCGCGGCACCGGCCCGCCGCCGGGTGCTGGTGCTGGACGGCCGTCCCGGCCTTTGGCTGCCGCCGGGATTCGACGTCGTACCGCAGTGCGCGGGCGGGTTGGACGAGCGGCTGGCGGCGGCCTTCGCCGGGTGCGACGGGCCGGCGCTGCTGATCGGGATGGACACGCCGCAGGTGACGCCAAAGCTGCTGACCGTGGACTTCGCCGGGTGTGACGCGTACTTCGGCCCGGCCGAGGACGGGGGCTTCTGGGCGCTGGGGCTCGCCGAGCCCGCGCCCGAGCTGCTGCGCGGCGTCCCGATGTCCACGCCGCGGACCGGCGCCGTCCAGCGCGAGCGGCTCGCCGGTGCGGGGCTGCGGGTGCGGGAGCTGCCCCGGCTGCGGGACGTCGACACGGCCGTCGACGTGGAGGCGGTGGCCGCTCTGGCGCCGCACGGCCGGTTCGCCGCCGAACTGGCCCGGCTGCGGGCGGCCACCGGCCGATGAGTGCCCCCTACGAGACGACGCGCCCCGGGCGGCTGATGCCCTGGACCGCCGACGACCCCTATGCGCGCGCCCTGCGCACCGGACGCGGCCCGCTCTTCCTGCGTCGCAGCGACGGCTGGCTGCTGCCGCTGGACGTGGAGCGCTGGTGCGCCCGCCCGGACGATGCCGACCGCACCGTGCTGGCCCGCTGCGAAGGCGCCGTGCTCGACGTCGGCTGTGGTCCCGGCCGGCTGGTCGCCGAACTCGCCGCCCGGGGCCGCCTGGCGCTCGGTGTCGACGTCAGCGAGGCCGCCGTCGCGCACACCGCGCGGCTCGGCGGCCGGGCCCTGCACCGCTCGGTCTTCCAGCCGCTGCCGGGCGAACGCCGGTGGGGCACCGCCCTGCTGATCGACGGCAACCTCGGCATCGGCGGCGACCCGCACGCCCTGCTCGACCGGCTGGCCAGGCTGCTCGCGCCCGGTGGTGTGGTGATCGCCGAGACGGTCGCGGTGGACATCGACGAGCGCGTCCAGGTCCGTGTCACCGACGGGCAGGGCATGGCGGGCGCCCCGTTCCCGTGGGCCCGCCTCGGCACCCCGGCGCTGCTGCGGCACGCGCGCGTACTGTGCCTCGCCGTGGAAGGTCAGTGGTCGGCGGGCGGCCGCTGCTTCGTGGCCCTGCGCACCCGCAGCGCCAGCAGCAGCGCCGAGCCGCCGAACAGGACGGCGGTGATCAGCAGCCAGCGGGCCAGGAACCCGTCCGCCGACAGCCCGGCGGCCAGCCGGTAGCGCGCGTCCATCTGGCCACTGATCAGCGGGAACCACACGAGCAGCAGCAGCCCGGACAGGACCGCGGGGACCCGGACGTACGACACCCACTCCCGCCGCCGTGCCGCGCCCAGCGCGCCCGTGAGCCCCCGGTCCGCCGCCGTGTACAGCGGCAGCAGCACCAGGTCGTGCACGAGGGCCGCGCCCACGAACCAGAGCACGACCCCGAGCCAGTCGCCGGCGAGCAGCCGTACCCCCGCGTACCCGGCGAGCGCGAACGAGCAGGCCAGGAGCAGGATCTGGAAGGGGCTGCCGACGAGGAGGCGGGGCCGGGTGAGGGTGGGGCGCATCAGAGGTCTCCGAATGTCATCCGTGCCACCCACTTGGTGTTCAGCACACCCGGCGCGGCGGGCACGATGATCCGGGCGGGGTAGCCGTGGTCGAGGGTCAGGGGCTCGCCGTTGACGTCCAGAGCGAGCAGGGAGCGCGGGTCGGCCACCTGGTTGGCGCGCAGCGCGGCCCGGCGGAAGGCGCCGCGCTGTTGCAGCGACTCCACCAGGACGTCGCCCGGGTCGTCGTACCCGGCCAGGGCGGCGAGATCCCGCAGCCGTACGCCGCGCCACCACTGGTCGGACGTGGACCAGCCCTCCACGCAGGCGATGGGCAGCGCGGCACTGTGCAGCGGCAGGCGCAGCAGTTCCTCCCGGCTGAGCCGGACGACGCCGCCCCGGCCCGTGACGACCAGCCGCCAGCTGTCGCCGGCCGTCTCCCGGGTGCCGATCGCGGCGTACGCGGCCGTCTTGTTGATCTGGAAGCCGCCGGGTCCGCTGCCCGGCTCCGGTCCCCCGTGCGGCACGAGGAGGGCCGTCTGGCGCAGCGGGCCGTCGAAGCTGCGGCCCGCGGACGTGGCGAACAGCAGCAGCGAGGCCCCTCCGACCAGCCCGAACGCGCCCCGCCGGGACACCGTGGGCTCGGCGGGCGACGGTGGGACCAGGTCGTTGTCCTCGGCTCTCGCGGCGCGCAGCCCGCGCAGATTGCGCAGGGCCGTCGGCAGCTTCAGGGCGGCGTGCGCGACGAACGCGGCGAAGAAGACCCAGGCGCCGTAGAAGTGCAGCGTGTAGAACGAGCCGGGAAAGATGTAGTCCAGCTGGACGTTGAGCACGCCGGTCGTGAACTGGAACAGGGCGCCCCCGACCAGCAGGAGCAGCGAGAGCCGCTCCAGCGCGTGCGCCAGCGACCGGGCCGGCGGGAGGATGAAGAGCCTCGGCACGACCGACCACAGCTTGGCCAGCAGGACGGGGACCAGGGTGATCCCGAGGGTGACGTGGACGCCCTGGTTGAGCCGGTACAGCCAGTGCGGGTTCGTCGGCCAGGAGAACAGGTAGAAGCCGAGGATCCCCTTGTCCGGGGTCATGTCGTTCACCGGCGACAGGTTCGGGTTGTAGGCGGCGTACGACAGCAGTCCGGTCACGAACAGCACCGTGATGCCGACGAGCAGGACGATCCCGAGCACGGCGGTGAAGTGGGGGCCGCGCAGGGGGCTGCGCCAGAAACCGGGCGAGGAGGGGAGCCGTAGATCGCGCATGTCCTGACGTTAGGCCGCACCCCGTACGGAAAGGCGATCGCGACCCATGACGAAATGCTGACGCCGGGGCGCCGGACACCCTCGCCGGGCCGGTGGCGGCCTAGCGTCCTGCGTGTGATCCGCTCCTCTCATCTCCGTGACCTGGCCGCCGCTCTGGCCGCCGTGCTGCTCTTCGTGGCGGCGGTGCTGGTCGGCCGCCACATCGAGGACACCGACGGCACGCTGTTCGTCAACTGGCCCCCGCTGCTCGCCTCCTGGGGCCCGCACGCGGGACCCGGCACCCCGGCCGCCGTGGTGGTCGCGGTCGCGGTGGTGGTGTACGGGCCCGCGCTCGCCGCCCGGCTGCCGTGGCGCGCGCTGCTCGCGGTGACCTGCGGCACCGCGATGGCGTGGACGTGGTCGCTGGCCCTGGTCGACGGCTGGCACCGGGGCGTCGCCGCACGGCTGACCACGCGGTACGAGTACCTCCAGGTCATCGACCGCTTCCACGACATCCCGGCGGCCCTGCGGCACTTCACCGAGTACATCGTGATCCACGGCCCCGACCACTGGCCCGCGCACGTCGCCGGCCATCCGCCGGCGGCCACCCTCACCTTCGTCCTGCTCGACCGGATCGGGCTGGGCGGCGGCGCCTGGGCGGGCGTCTGGTGCATCACGGTGGGTGCCACCGCGGTGGTGGCCGTGCTGGTGACGGTGCGGGCCCTGGCCGCGGAGGGGCTCGCGCGGCGTGCGGCGCCGTTTCTCGCGCTGGCGCCGGGCGCGGTGTGGATGGGGACGTCGGCCGACGGGTACTTCACGGCGGTCGCCGCGTGGGCGGTCGCCCTCTTCGCGCTGGCGCTGACGGGACGGCGGCCGCGCGCCGCCGCGTTCGGGGCGGGACTGCTGTTCGGGCTGACCTGCTACCTGTCG
Source organism: Streptomyces sp. NPDC086077 (assembly GCF_040686175.1). Taxonomy (NCBI): domain Bacteria; kingdom Bacillati; phylum Actinomycetota; class Actinomycetes; order Kitasatosporales; family Streptomycetaceae; genus Streptomyces; species Streptomyces sp. NPDC086077. The sequence goes on from NZ_JBFBJT010000113.1 coordinate 14,029, forward strand.
TACGGGCTGACGTTGATGGGGGTCGTCGGGCTGGCGGTGCTGGTCCTCGGGCGGAACCGGCGGGCGGTGTGGTTGCCGCTGGCGGCCGGGGTGATCGTGGTGCCGCTGGTCTTCACCCTCGCCGGGTTCGACTACTGGGAGGCGTACCACCTGCTCGTGGAGCGCTACAACCAGGGCGCCGGGGGCGTGCGGCCGTACTGGTACTGGGTGTGGGCGAATCCCGCTTGCACCGTGCTGGTGGTGGGGCCGGCGACGGTGGCGGGGCTGGTGCGCGCGTGCGGGGCGCCGGCGCGGCGGCGCGGGGGCGGAGGCGGAAGCCCGCTGCGCCGGCCGGAGTCGCGTCTCGCCGTGCTTCTGCTCGCCGCGCTCGTCGCTGCGATCGCCGCCGATCTGTCCGGGATGAGCAAGGCGGAGACGGAGCGGATCTGGCTGCCGTTCGCCCTCTGGCTGCTCGCCGCCGGTGCCTACCTGCCCCGCCCCCGCGGCTGGCTCGTGGCGCAGGCCACGGTCGCGTTGCTCGTCAACCACCTGCTGTGGACGGGCTGGTGAGCGACGGACGGCCCTGGAGGCCCTGCGGCGAGGCCGAGAAGCCCTACGGCAGGATCGAGTCCACGTATCCCCCGTCGACCCGGACGGCCCCGCCCGTCGTGGCGGACGCCAGGGGTGAGCTCAGGTAGACGACCAGGTTGGCGATCTCCTCGGGCTTGATCAGCCGCTGGAGCAGTGACTGCGGGCGGTGGTTCCGCATGAAGGTTCGCTGGGCCTCGTCCCAGGGCAGCTCGCGGTCGACCAGCTGGTAGACGAAGTCCTCGACGCCCTCGGTGTGGGTGGGGCCGGCGATGACGGAGTTGACGGTGACGCCGCTGCCCGCCGCCTCCTTCGCGAACCCGCGGCTCACGGCGAGCAGCGCGGTCTTCGACATCCCGTAGTGGATCATCTCGGTCGGGATGACGACGGCCGAGTCGCTCGCGATGTTCAGCACCCGGCCCCAGCCCTGGTCGGTCATCCGGGGCAGGTACGAGCGGATCAGCCGGACCGCCGACAGGACGTTGATGTCGAAGTAGCGGCGCCACTCGTCGTCGGTGATCTCCAGGGCGGGGGTGGGGCCGAAGATGCCCAGGTTGTTGACCAGGATGTCGACGTCGGGCAGGGCGTCCACGGCCTGGGCGGCGCCCTCCTCGGTGCCCAGGTCGGCGGCGACGGCCACGAAGTCGCCGTCCGGTGCCTCGGCCCGCAGTTTCCCGACACTCCTTTCGAGGCGTTCCGCGTCACGTCCGTTGACGCCCACGCGGGCGCCGGCGCGGGCCAGGCCCGTCGCGATCGCCGCTCCGATGCCCTGGGAGGAGCCTGTCACCAGTGCGGTCCGCCCGCCGAGGTCCACGTTCACAGGGGTCACTCCTTCTCGGTTCGCCGCCGTAGAGTCGGCCGATGTCCTCCTGCCCACCATCGCCGACCTTGCACGTGACCGCAGGTGGACCGCCGACTCGCCGGGTGACCCCCAGGTGACCGGGGCGGTCCGCGGCGACGATACTGGCACCCGCACCCCGCCCCCGTTCTCAGATGGACACATGCCGACCTCCACCTCCGACCGTCCGATGACTCCCCCCACGGTGTGGCTGGCCCGCGGCCGCCACGCCGGGCCCGCCGCGGAGGACGTGCTCCGGCGGCATGTGCAGCAGCTCAAGGAGAGCGGGGTGATCCGCGACTGGCTGGAGCTCCCCGAGACCGAGGGCGCGCCGGAGCGGGTCTTCGAGGCGCGCTGGGAGGCCGGTGAGGAGGTGACCGTCCGGGCCAGACTGTCGTTGGCGCCCGACCCCGCGGAGGGACGCCCGTGGGTGCTGGCGGCGGAGGCCGAGGCGCCGTGGGATCCGCGCTGGCCGTCGCCGGTGACGATGTTCTGGCCGGACGATCCTGACGTGGCCTGGGACCACGAGGGGGAGACCGGCGCCGGGCTGCGGCTGCGGGACATCAACCCGCTGCCGCCGGACGACAAGGAGCTGCGGCGCGTCCTCAGGGGCGCCGCGCGCGGCGGATGGGCCGTCCACTTCGTCGTGCACGAGGCCATGACGCCCGACGGGCGCGGCAGGCGGCCGCTCGCCCGGCTGCTGCCGCCGGGGCTGCGGCACCGCGTGGTGGAGCACCGGGCGGCACCGCACCAGCTGCGTTCCGTGAACTGGGCGCTGCGGGAGTTCGGGGTCCAGGTGCCACGCGGCGGCGCCGTGGTGCTGCCCGGCGCGCCGGCCCCGCAGGGGTACGACGGTGACGACTTCGCCGTACGGAGTGTCTTCCTGGACGGCTCGGAGCCGGCCGAGCTGCTCGCGGCGGTGAGCCGGTTCGCCGCCTCGCCGCGACCGCTGCCGGACGGGGCCGAGGAGGTGCTGACCGCGTTGCGGGAGGACTGGCACCTGCTGACCCTGGAGGAGGAGCTGGCGCGCGAGCGGGCGCTGGTGAAGATGTACGCCGAGGCGCTGGAGGCCATGACACGGTCCCGGGACCTGTACCGGGAGGCCGCCGAGCGCGCCCACGAGGCCCTGGCCGTCCACCGCGAGTCGGCCGCCGCCCAGCCGGAGCCACCGGTCCGCGAGCCGCAGCGGGAGGCGCCCGCCGCGTCCCCGCTCCAGCAGCTGACCCGCACCCTGGAACGCTTCAAGGGCGGCGGGCGGGCCCGGCGCCCGGCGGCCGGGGCACGGGGCGAGACCGGCCCGGGTGGCGGGGGCGCGGAGAACGGCGCCGACGGCCCGCGCGCCTGAACCGCGGGAACCACCGGCGCCCTGCTGCCCGCACAGCCGCAGGGCGCCGCCGTGCCCCCTCCCGCAGGGCGCGCACGACGGCGGCCGTCGCCACCTGGACGACGTGCCGCACCTCGGGCGACCGCCCCGGCCACCCCGTTTCTCGCGGGCCCGGACGCCGGCCCTGGCACAGCCGTACCCGGCAGGGGTGTGCCGAGCGGCACAAACGCCCCCAACGGAGGCAATACAGGAGCCGTATCAGGGAATCCAAGAAGGGCACGCGCGTAGCGGTGCACCGGACCTAGGAGGGCCCGTGGATTCCACGACAGCAGTGCTCGCCGTCGTCGCCGTGGCCGCGGCGCTCCTGCTCGCCGCGGCCGTGGCGCTGCTGGTACGGCTGATCCGGGCCCGGCGCGGACTGCGGCGGGCCGGACTGCCGACGGGGCCACGCTGGGTGTTCTGGGGCGCCGTCCTGTATTTCGTACTGCCGACCGATCTGCTGCCCGATCCGGTGTATCTGGACGACATCGGCGTACTCCTGCTCGCTCTGCGCACCTTGCGCGCCCCCCTGGCGGGGCGGGCGCACCGCACGCCTGCCGAGGCCGCCCGGCCCGGCGATCCCGCCTGACGTTTCCGGACGGATCACCGCACTCCGCACCACCGCCCCTCGGGCGCCGACCGAGCCACGCGCCCCCGCGACCGCCGCGACGCGCCCCACCGCCACTCCGTCTGCGCGGCCCTCGACCCCACGACCAGTCAACCGACCGACTCCGTCGGCCGTCTCAGGTTCAGAGCGACCAACTCGCCCGCGATCACGGAGCGTAAGGAAACCAACCACCCGTTCGATTCGTATAAGTCCATGGAAGCCCCGGACATCGAGCGGAAGACGCCACCACACACGCCAGGCCGACGGCCTGACCGGGGCAGCACCCAGAGGGAGAGACGATGCAACCGTTCGCGCTCAACTACGCACGCCCGGCGGCGGAGTTGGACGTCGCCACGCCGTACGCGTACGACTCCGGCCTGCAGTTGAACGTACTGTTCGACGGGCGGATCGCCGCCACGGACCTCGCGCTGCTCAGAGAGCTGGCGACGACGACCTCCACCGCCGGCTCGAAGACGCACTTCGACGACTGACCCCGGACCGTCGACGATGACCGTACTGATCCTGACCAACGACGAGGACGTCACGGCGGACATGGTGGTGGTCCACCTGAACACGTCCGGGGTTCCGGTGGTCCGCCTCGATCCCGCCGATCTGATCGGTGGTGCCGCCCTGTCGGGCGAGTATGTGCACGGCACGTTCCGCGGACACCTGTGGTCCGCGGGCCGGCTGGTGAGCATGGACGGACTGCGGTCCGTGTGGGTGCGCCGGCCGGGGGCTCCGGCCACGCGGGTGGCCGAGCCGTCCGCGTGGCTGACGGAGGAGTCCTCGCAAGCGCTGTACGGCATGCTGCGCAGCTCCGGCACGCGCTGGATGAACCACCCGGACGCGGCCCGCCGGGCCCGGCACAAGCCCTGGCAGCTGCGGCTCGCCCAACGCTGCGGGCTGCCGGTGCCGGCGACGCTGATCACGACGTTCCCGCAGGCCGCGCGGGACTTCGCCGAGCGCTTCCCCGATCTGGTCGTCAAGCCCGTCTCGGGCGCGCATCCGCAGGAGCCACCGAGAGCGGTGCCGACCAGCCGGGTGGCGCCGGACGCGGACTTCGCCGCGGTCGCGTTCGGCCCGACGCTGCTGCAACGGCGGATCGCCAAGCGGGGAGACATCCGGCTCACCGTGGTCGGCGACCGGCTGCTGGCCGCCCGCCGGCCGACCGCGCCCGACGCCGATCCGGACGAGGTGGACGTCCGCTTCGCCACGGACCGGACGCCCTGGGAGCACACCGAGGTGCCGCCGCGGGTCGCCGAGGGGGTGCTGGCGTATCTGCGGGACGCGGAACTGGCCTATGGTGCCTTCGACTTCGCCGAGGACGGGGACGGGACGTGGTGGTTCCTGGAGTGCAACCAGTCCGGGCAGTTCGGCTTCATCGAGGCCGACACGGGCCTGCCGATCGCCCGGTCCATCGCCGAGTGGCTGGCGAGACCCGCCGCCGGCGAGCGGCGGCGGGTCAACGGCACCACCACGACAGTGCTGTAAGGGCGCTGCGCCGCCTGCGCGTCAGACGGCCAGCGACAATCCGCTCTCCCCGTCCGGGTCGGTGGGGCGCCCGCTCGTGAGCAGGGCGTCCGCCTTGGCGATCGCGTCATGGATGCTCGCCGTGCCCATCATCACGCACAGCGTGTAGCTGACGTCCTCCAACTCCCGTGCGGCCGTCGACGTCTCACTCTCCGCCTGGGCGATGCGCAGGGATGCGTACCTCGTCAGCAACTTCCTGACGACCTTCGGGTCCGGAACAAGCACGGGGCGCCCCTCTCTCGACTTCTGCGCACCGTATGCCCGGAGGGGGCCGGACCATTCGCCTCTCCCGGCCCCGGACACCCATTTGACGCAATACCGTTGCCTACCGGGACAGCCCCACCTGTCCGCGGTTCACCTCTCAGGCCACCTGGCCGCTGTGCAGCGCCGCGTACGCGCCGCCCTTGCGCAGCAGTTCCGCGTGGCTTCCGGCCTCCTGGATCCGGCCGTCCGCCATGACCACGATCCGGTCCGCGCCGCGCACGGTGGACAGCCGGTGCGCCACCACGAACGTGGTGCGGCCCCGCAGCAGACGGGCGAGCGCCTGCTGGACCAGGGCCTCGGAGCGGGTGTCCAGCGCCGAGGTCGCCTCGTCCAGTACGAGCACCCTGGGGTCGCGGATCAAGGCACGGGCGATGGCGAGGCGCTGTCGTTGACCGCCGGACAGCCGTGCCCCGCGCTCGCCGACCAGGGTGTCGAGCCCCTGCGGCAGCGCGTCGACGAACTCCTGATCCCGGTGCTCGTCCAGAGTCTGCCGACGGGACCGTGCTGGACGACGGTGTCGATGATCGACGCGGTGATCAGCGGCAGCAGCCAGATCGGGCTGTGCTTGACCGTGAAGACGCCGACGGCGGCGGCGAGTCGCCCGCGGTCGGCCTGGAACAGGTAGGCGAGGGTGCGTACGGGGTGTTCGCCCCGGTAGCGATGGTCGAGCGGTTGCTCCATCGACGACGCCATCCGCGGTGTCCTCTCCGTTGGCCGGGTGGGTGCGGCGGAGGCGAGCGCGAAAGCGCTTGCTCGCCGCATCCGGCCAGGGGTACACCAGGGGGCGGGTCGACGACGGGGACGTCCGGAGCGTGAGACCCGGGCAGCTACTCGCCGAGGGTGCGGGCCAGTTCGGCGGAGGCGCCGGCGACCTCCGCGTCCTCCTCGGCCATCAGCTGCCCGAGGACACCCCGGCGGGCGTGGACGGCGCGGCGGGCGGCGCGCTCCCAGACCACGTGGTTCTCCCGGTGGTTGAGCAGCTTGGGGTAGGCCGTGGCGGTGTGCTCCCACTGCCGGGCGTCGGCGATGTTCCTGAGCAGCTGGATGATCCGGGGCCGGCAGGTCACCTCGGGCAGCTGGGCGAGCTCCCACAGGAACGGCACGGTCGCGGCCGTGGCCTGCTCCACCACGAAGCCGTACTGGCAGATGCGATCCCGCAGTTCGTCGAGCGCGCGGCCCGCGGAGCCCGGGCCGCCCCAGGCGATGGTGTTGAGCAGCAGCGGGATCGCGGCCGCGGAGCCCGTGGAGTCACGGATGTCCCGCCAGGGCACCTCGCCCAGCGCCCGGAGCGGCGTCGCTCCGCCGCTCGGCCGCGTCTCGCGGTCGGTGCGCTCGTGGCTCTGTTGTCCCGTCGAAGCGGTGCGCATGGCGTGGGGCCTTTCCGCAGCGGTCGTGTCGGACGGGGAGGCAGGCCTGCCGACCTGCTCTTTTCCCTGAGGCAGCGTCAAGAGACGGCGTCTCCCGGCGGGTTGACGCCACGGCTATTATCCACGCTGTCAGCGCCCGCGTGCAATTGCACGAGAAATTGCGCGAGAATCGGGTAGAGACACAGCACCGTGAACCGAGGGAGGTCGTGATGTCGGTGATGCCGAACGGAGTGCGGGCGAGTGCGCTGGACGCCCGCTGGACCAAGAGCCGGCACAGCAACGCCGAGGGCAACTGCGTCGAGGTGGCCGCGCTGATGGACGGCGGTGTCGCGCTGCGCAACTCGCGTGACCCCGACGGCCCCGCGCTCGTGTACACGGTGGCCGAGCTGGCGGCGTTTCTGGCCGGCGCCAAGGACGGTGAGTTCGACCACCTGGTGTGAGGGCTACGCCTGCTGCGGACCGGCGAAGTGCGGTAGCGTGAGGGCTACTTCTGCCGGTCCGCAGGGAGCCACGATGTCCGCCGAGTCACAGCGCATCTCTCGTCTCCGACCCTATCTCGACCGTGCGGAGCCTGCTCCGACCCTGTTGAAGATGCTGGTCGGCGTGCAGTTGGCGGGCTTCCGCGAGGACGCCGGGCTCGCCCAGGACCAGGCCGCGCGCGCCCTGGGTTTCAGCCCGGCGAAGCTGTCGCGCATCGAGTCCGGCAAGGGCCGCAAGCCTCCGACCGAGCCGGATGTCCTGGCGCTGCTGAACCTGTACGGCGCGGACGAGTACGAGGCGTCGGTGCTGCTCCAGTTGCTGCGGCGGGCCGGGGAACCGGGTTGGTGGCAGCGGTACGACAAGCGGCTGATGCCCGAGTGGTTCGACCGGCTGGTGGGCCTGCAGGAGGCGGCCGCCTCGATCCGTACCTTCGAGATCCAGTACGTGCCGGGGCTGCTCCAGACCCCGGACTACGCCCGGGCGGTGGTGGAGCGCGGGCTTCCCATCGCGTCGCCGCACGAGGTCCGGCGCCGCGTGGAACTGCGCGCCCGGCGGACCGAGTTGCTGACCCGGCCGGACGCACCCCAGCTGTGGGCGATCATCGACGAGTCGGTGCTGCTGCGCGTGCTCGGCAGCCGGGCGGTGATGCGTGAGCAGCTCGCGCACCTGGTCGACATGGCCCAGCAGCCGCATGTGACCGTGCAGATCGTGCCGCTGGACGTGACCAAGGCGTCGGCGCCGTCGATCCCGATCACCTATCTCCGCTTCGACGGCCTCGACCTGCCGGACGTCGTCTACCTGGAGCACATCAGGAGCGCGAACTTCCTGGAGGACCGGGACGAGACGGAGGAGTACCGCGTCGCCCTGGACCGGCTGGCCGACGAGGCACTCACCCCGCGAGCGTCGCTGGCGCTGCTCCAGGAGACGATGGAGCAGCGCTACGCGCGGGACTGACTAGGCGCCCGGAACACGGGCGACGCCGCCGAACTCGATCCACTCGTGGCTGAGCTGACGCGGTGCCACCTCGGAGTCCGGGCGCCAGGTGGACACCTCCACCAGGCCCGGCTCCAGGATCTCCAGGCCCTCGAAGAGCATGGCGACGTCCTTCTCCTCACGGACCCGGCCCCAGTGTCCCTGCGTCGCCTGGTCCATGAAGTCGGTGACGAACTCGCGGACCTCGGGGTCCTCGCTGACCAGCTGGCACATCAGCACGAAGCTGCCGGGGGCCAGCCGCTCGATCACACGCCGGGCCACGGCCTGCGGGCCGTCGGTGTCGCTGTCCGGGATGCAGTGGAAGACCGAGTTGAACAACACGGCGACCGGCTGGGAGAAGTCGATCAGGCGCTGGGTGTCGGGGTGCGAGAAGATCGCGTCCGTCTCCCGCATGTCGGCGTGGATCACGCAGGTGCGCTCGTCCTGCTCCAGCAGCGCGCGGCCGTGCACCAGGACCATCGGGTCGTTGTCGACGTAGACGACGTGTGCGGTGGGGTCGTACTGCTGGGCGACCTGGTGGACGTTGTCCTGGGTGGGCAGGCCGGAGCCGTGGTCCAGGAACTGGCGGATGCCGTGCTCGGCCGCGAGTGTACGGACCACGCGCTGCAGGAAACGGCGGTTGTTGACGGCGAGCCGGCGGGTGCTGGGGACGACCTTGTCGAGTTCCTCGCAGGCTGCGCGGTCTGCGGCGTAGTTGTCCTTGCCGCCGAGGTAGTAGTCGTACATCCGGGCGGCCGTCGGGACGCCGGCGTCGATCTCCTTGGACAGCGGCTTGTCGGTGTGCATCGATCCCCCTGCTCTCGCGCCGAGCACCAACTCGGCTGGCATGACAGGGAGTACATCCTAGGGATGTGGTGACGGCCCGTGCCAGCCCAAGTGCAAAACACGGCGCTGTCCGGGCGCGGATCCGGAACCGACCCGCGCCCGGGGGCTCAGGCGGCGTCGAGCTCTGCGAGTTCCCCGGCGGTGAGGACGAGGTCCGGGGCGGCGGCGGAGTCGCGCGCGGTCTCCGGGCGGCTGGCACCCGGGATGGGGACGACGACGGGCGACTTGGCGAGCATCCAGGCCAGGCACACGCGCTGCGGACTGACGCCGTGCGCCTTCGCGACGCGGGCGAACGGGGCGTGCGCGGAGCCCAGTTCGCCGGCCCGGGAGATGCCTCCGAGAGGGCTCCATGGGAGGAAGGCGATGCCGAGTTCGTCGCACAGTCGCAGCTCGGGCTCGCTGGAGCGGAACGCCGGGGAGAACTGGTTCTGCACGGAGACCAGGCGACCGTCGAGGATGTCCTGGGCCAGCTTGATCTGGTCCGGGTTCGCGTTGGAGATGCCGGCCATCCGGATCTTGCCCTCGTCCAGCAGGTCGCGGATCGCGCCGACGGACTCCTCGTACGGCACCCGGGGGTCGGGGCGGTGGAGCTGGTAGAGGCCGATCGCCTCCACACCGAGCCGGCGCAGCGAGGCCTCGCAGGCCGCCTTGAGGTGGGCCGGGCTGCCGTCGAGGGTCCAGCTGCCGTCGCCGGGGCGCAGATGGCCGCCCTTGGTCGCGACGAGGACGTCGGCGCCCCGGTCGTGGGCGGCGAGGGCCTTGGCGATCAGGGCCTCGTTGTGACCCACCTCGTCGGCGTGCAGGTGGTAGGCGTCGGCGGTGTCGATCAGCGTGACGCCCGCGTCCAGGGCGGCGTGCACGGCGGCGAGGGATCGCGCCTCGTCGGGCCGCCCCTCGATCGACATGGGCATCGCGCCCAGACCGATCGCGCCGACCTCTACGTCACCGATGCGGCGAGTGTGCATGGGTTCTTGACCTCTCTCGGCTGTCGCGCGGTACCGATGGCCCGGGCCGTCGCTCGGGGCGCCGGACCTGAACCAGCCTGGCTGGCGGGGACACGGGAGGTCCAATAGAGGAAAGCGAACGGATTCAGTGCCGGCGGTGCTGAATGGGCGCGGCCGGCCCGGCCGGTGGGAGCGGGCCGGCCCGGCCGGCATGAGCCGACAGGCTCCGCTGACGTGAGCCGGCC
>NZ_JBFBJT010000114.1:0-24036 GCF_040686175.1 Streptomyces sp. NPDC086077
GTGCGCTGCCAGGTCCCGGGTCAGCCAGCCCTCGCACAGGGTGGTGGCGTCCGGACCGGCGGTCTCCAAGAGGTCGGCGAGGAGAAGCCGTTCACGCTTGGCAAAGGTCGACATGCAGTCAGCCTACGACCGCGTATCCGTACCGCCCAGTGGACGGCACCCGGGACTGTCGGTGCGGCGCGGCACAATGGCACCCATGACCAGTACGCCGCCGCCCAGCAGCCTCGACCCCGAGATCGCCGCGCGCCTCAAGCGCAGCGCGGACGGGCTCCTGCCCGCCATCGCCCAGCAGTACGACACCGGTGAGGTGCTGATGCTGGGGTGGATGGACGACGAGGCCCTGCACCGCACGCTGACGACGGGCCGCTGCACGTACTGGTCGCGCAGCCGCGGGGAGTACTGGGTCAAGGGCGACACCTCCGGTCACTTCCAGTGGGTGAAGTCCGTCGCCCTCGACTGCGACGCCGACACCGTGCTCGTCCAGGTCGACCAGGTCGGCGCCGCCTGCCACACCGGCGCGCGCACCTGCTTCGACGCCGACGTGCTGCTCAAGGACGCCGACCACGGCGTGCCCGCCCGGGATCAGTAAGGTCAGCCGCCATGGACCTCGAGACCTTCCGCAAGCTGGCCTCCGACCGCCGCGTCATCCCCGTCACGCGCAAGCTCCTCGCCGACGGCGACACACCGGTCGGGCTCTACCGCAAGCTCGCCGCCGAGCGCCCCGGCACGTTCCTGCTGGAGTCCGCGGAGAACGGCCGCTCCTGGTCCCGCTACTCGTTCGTCGGCGTCCGCAGCGCCGCCACGCTCACCGAGCGGGAAGGCCGGGTGCACTGGCTGGGCGAGCCCCCCGTGGGCGTCCCCGTCGACGGCGACCCGCTGGCCGCCCTGCGCGCCACCATCGAGGCCCTGCACACGCCCCACCAGGAGGGACTGCCGCCCTTCACCGGCGGCATGGTCGGCTACCTCGGCTACGACATCGTCCGCCGCCTGGAGAAGATCGGCCCCGGTGAGCGGGACGACCTGAAGCTGCCCGAGCTGACCATGCTGCTGACCAGCGACCTCGCGGTGATGGACCACTGGGAGGGCTCGGTGCTGCTGATCGCCAACGCGATCAACCACAACGACCTCGACACCGGCGTGGACGAGGCCTACGCCGACGCCGTGGCCCGCCTCGACGCCATGGAGGCCGACCTCGCGCGCGCGGTGGCCCAGCCGCCGGCCGTGCTGCCGCCCTCCGAGCTGCCGGAGTACAGCGCCCTGTGGGGCGGGCCCGACTTCCACACGGCCGTCGAGGACGTCAAGGAGCGCATCCGGGCCGGCGAGGCCTTCCAGGTCGTGCCGTCGCAGCGGTTCGAGACGCCGTGCACGGCGAGCGCGCTGGACGTCTACCGGGTGCTCAGGGCCACGAACCCCTCGCCGTACATGTACCTGCTCCGCCTCGAGGGCTTCGACGTCGTCGGCTCCTCGCCCGAGGCGCTGGTCAAGGTCGAGGACGGGCGGGCGCTGGTGCACCCCATCGCCGGCACCCGGCCGCGGGGCGCCACCCCGCAGGAGGACCAGACGCTCGCCGAGGAACTGCTCGCCGACCCCAAGGAGCGCGCCGAGCACCTCATGCTGGTCGACCTCGGCCGCAACGACCTCGGCCGGGTCTGTGAACCCGGCTCGGTGGAGGTCGTCGACTTCATGTCCGTCGAGCGGTACTCGCACGTCATGCACATCGTCTCCACGGTCACGGGCCGGGTCTCGGCGGGCCGCACCGCCTTCGACGTGCTGACGGCCTGCTTCCCGGCGGGCACCCTCTCCGGCGCGCCCAAGCCGCGCGCGATGCAGATCATCGACGAACTGGAGCCGTCCCGGCGCGGGCTGTACGGCGGCTGCGTCGGCTATCTCGACTTCGCCGGCGACTCCGACACGGCCATCGCCATCCGCACGGCCCTGCTGCGCGACGGCACCGCGTACGTGCAGGCGGGCGCGGGCATCGTCGCGGACTCCGACCCGATCGCCGAGGACACGGAGTGCCGCAACAAGGCGGCGGCGGTCCTGCGCGCGGTCCACACCGCGAACCGGCTCGCACAATAGGGCGCTTCTCACGTGTACCCCGGGTGACGCTGCACGCTCCGGGCAGGCGATAGTGGAGTACGTGACTGCTGCTCCTCACCCCCGTACCGAAGCCCCCGGCCCCGCGCGTGCCGGGCGCCGGAGTCTTGCCCTCGCCCTGACGAGCGGTGCGCTCGGCGCGGCGGTGGCGCTGCTGGCCACCCGTCAGCAGTGGTCGCGGGGCACCGCGTCGGTGGCCGGCGGCCCCTTCCCGCTGACCGCCCGGGGCAGTGACGTCACCGGCGTCCCGGCGGCCCTCGCCATAGTGGGCCTCGCCGCGCTGGTCGCCGTCTTCGCCGTCCGCCGCGGCGGCCGCTTCCTGGTGGCCGGGCTGCTCGCGCTGTGCGGCGCCGGCACCGTCGCCGCCGCCCTGTACGGCGCCTCCGACAGCTCCGCGCTCGACGAGCAGGCCGCGCGGGCCTCCGGCGACACCTCCGCCACCGTCCAGGCCCTCACCCACACCGCGTGGCCGTACGCCGCGGCCGTGGGCGGCGCCCTCATCCTGCTCGCCGGGCTGCTCGCCCTGCGCTACGGCCGCCTGTGGCCCGCGATGTCCGGCCGCTACGAGCGCGGCGGCGCCCTGCGCCCGCGCCGCAGCGCCCCGGCCGTCGACCCCGACCGGCCCGAGGACCTCTGGAAGGCCCTCGACCGCGGCGAGGACCCTACCGGTACCGGCCCGGCGTAGCCTCCGGGTCAGCCGTCCCGGTGTGGCGAAAGAGACGCACCCGGGATGAGCCCCCCGCGCCGCCGGGGAGTGCGCGTGCGGGACAATGAATGTCGAGCGTCAGGCTCACACACGCATACAGCAACGAGGAGCAAGCAATGGCGGACAGCAGCCACGGGCACGGTCACACCCCCGCCGCCTGGACCGGTGTCATGATCATCTTCATCGGTTTCTGCGTCGCGGGTGCCTTCATGGTGATGGACAACCCGCTCGGCTTCTGGGGTGGCATGGCGATCATCGTCCTGGGCGGTGTCATCGGCGGGATCATGCGCGCGATGGGCCTCGGCGCGCCCAAGGCGCAGCCCCTCAAGATGACCCCCGGCGCGAAGCGGTCCGAGCGGACCGTGGCCACGCGCGAGCCGGTCGCCGTCGAGAGCTGATCCTTCCCGTACGGCCTTTCTCCGCCGCGACCTCGTCGAGGGGCGGCCCGGCACCGCACCGGGCCGCCCCTCGCGCACGTCCGCGTGAGGGCCGGGCACAATGCGGGGCATGAACGCCGACAGCCGCAGCACCCGCGCCGGACGGCTGGCCGCCCCCGCCGGCGTCCTCGTGGCCGTCGTCGCCGCCTTCGCCTATGTGGGCGCCGTGGACCCCAACGAACCCGGCCACTACCCCGTCTGCCCGCTGCTGCGCGTCACCGGCCTGTACTGCCCCGGCTGCGGCGGCCTGCGCAGCGCGCACGCCTTCGTGCACGGCGACCTTCCGGCGGCGCTGCACGCGAACGCGGTGGCCGTCGCCGGCTATCTGCTCTTCGCCGCGCTGTGGACCGTATGGGTGGTCCGCGCGGCGCGCGGCCGTCCGCCGCGGCTCGATCCGCGGCCCGCGGTCATGTGGTCCGTGGGCGCGTTGCTGCTGCTCTTCACGGTTGTCCGGAACCTGCCCTTCGGTGGCTGGCTCCACCCTTGATCAACTGGTGGATGTCCAGGTAGTGGGACCGCCGTCAACCGGATGCGAGGCCTACGCCCGGCTCCGGATACCATCGCAGTGACCACCGGTTTTCTTCTTCGGTGCCGCTTCGACAGTCAACCGTCTGGAAGGGGGCCACTCGCGTGAGTGTGCTCGACGAGATCATCGACGGAGTCCGTGCCGACCTCGCGGAACGGCAGGCGCGCGTGAGTCTCGACGAGCTCAAGGAGCGCGCGGCGAAGGCCCCCGCGGCCAAGGACGGACTGGCCGCCCTGCGCGGTGACGGCGTCAAGGTCATCTGCGAGGTCAAGCGGTCCAGCCCCTCCAAGGGCGCGCTGGCCGCGATCGCCGACCCGGCCGGCCTCGCGGCGGACTACGAGGCGGGCGGCGCGGCCGTCATCTCCGTCCTCACCGAACAGCGCCGCTTCGGCGGCTCCCTCGCGGACCTGGAGGCGGTCCGCGCGCGCGTGGACATCCCCGTCCTGCGCAAGGACTTCATCGTCACCTCGTACCAGCTGTGGGAGGCCCGGGCGTACGGCGCCGACCTGGTGCTGCTGATCGTCGCGGCCCTCGACCAGCCCGCCCTGGAGTCCCTGATCGAGCGGGCGGTGTCCATCGGGCTCACCCCGCTCGTCGAGGTGCACGACGAGGACGAGATCGACCGCGCGGTCGACGCGGGCGCCAAGCTCATCGGCGTCAACGCGCGCAACCTCAAGACGCTCGAGGTCGACCGCGGCACCTTCGAGCGGATCGCCCCGGAGATCCCGGAGGGCGTCGTCAAGATCGCCGAGTCCGGCATCCGCGGCCCGCACGACCTGATCGCCTACGCCAACGCCGGGGCGGACGCCGTGCTCGTCGGCGAGTCCCTCGTCACCGGCAAGGACCCCAGGACGGCGGTGTCCGACCTGGTGGCGGCGGGTGCCCACCCCGCACTGCGGCACGGCCGGGGCTGATCCGCCGGTAGGCTTGGCCACGATGACGACCACGACGACGACCCCGGACCGGCACGCCCGCCTCGCGCGCGGCTGTCGCCCCCGAGGCTGCCGCGCCCCCGCCCGCCGGGTGCACGGCCGCCGGGTCCGCTACGTCATCGGTGACGAACCCGGCCAGGTGAACGGCCGTCGATGGCAGCGCCCCCTCGGGGGCGCGGGGAACTGCGTGACAAGCCGCAGCCGGCCGTCGGCCGCCTGACGGCACCCCGCTCCCACGGCGATTAGTGCACTCCACCGACTCACCGTGAGGTTTCCGCATGCCCAGCCAGTTCTTCATCCCCGACCCGGAGGGTCGAACCCCCAGTGCCGAGGGCTACTTCGGCGCGTTCGGCGGCAAATTCATCCCGGAGGCCCTGGTCGCCGCCGTGGACGAGGTCGCCGTCGAGTACGACAAGGCCAAGGCCGATCCCGAGTTCGCCCGCGAGCTCGACGACCTGCTCGTCAACTACACCGGCCGCCCCTCGGCGCTCACCGAGGTCCCCCGCTTCGCCGCGGAAGCGGGCGGCGCCCGGGTCTTCCTCAAGCGCGAGGACCTGAACCACACCGGGTCCCACAAGATCAACAACGTGCTCGGCCAGGCCCTGCTCACCCGGCGGATGGGCAAGACCCGCGTCATCGCCGAGACCGGCGCCGGCCAGCACGGCGTCGCCACGGCCACCGCCTGCGCCCTCTTCGGCCTCGACTGCACGATCTACATGGGCGAGATCGACACCCGGCGCCAGGCCCTGAACGTGGCCCGGATGCGGATGCTCGGCGCCGAGGTCATCGCCGTGAAGTCCGGCAGCCGCACGCTGAAGGACGCCATCAACGAGGCGTTCCGCGACTGGGTCGCCAACGTCGACCACACCCACTACCTGTTCGGCACCGTGGCGGGCCCGCACCCCTTCCCCGCCATGGTCCGCGACTTCCACCGCGTGATCGGCGTCGAGACCCGCCGCCAGCTCCTGGAACGAGCCGGCCGGCTCCCCGACGCGGCCGTCGCCTGCGTCGGCGGCGGCTCCAACGCCATCGGCCTGTTCCACGCCTTCATCCCCGACGCCGGCGTACGTCTCGTCGGCTGCGAGCCCGCCGGGCACGGTGTGGAGACCGGCGAGCACGCGGCCACCCTGACCGCGGGCGAGCCCGGCATCCTGCACGGTTCGCGGTCGTACGTCCTCCAGGACGACGAGGGCCAGATCACCGAGCCGTACTCGATCTCCGCCGGGCTCGACTACCCCGGCATCGGCCCCGAGCACTCCTACCTCAAGGACATCGGCCGCGGCGAGTACCGCGCGATCACCGACGACGCCGCGATGCGGGCCCTGCGGCTGCTCTCGCGGACCGAGGGGATCATCCCGGCCATCGAGAGCGCCCACGCGCTCGCCGGTGCCCTGGAGGTCGGCCGGGAGCTGGGCAAGGACGGGCTGATCGTGGTCAACCTCTCCGGCCGCGGCGACAAGGACATGGACACCGCCGCCCGCTACTTCGGGCTGTACGACACCGACGCCGAGGTCGCCGAGGACGCCTCCGGCACCGCCGAGATCGAGGGGGACGCCAAGTGAGCGGGAACATCCAGCTGCTGAGCGACACCCTCGCCGCGGCCAGGTCCGAGGGGCGTTCCGCCCTGATCGCCTACCTCCCGGCCGGGTTCCCGACCGTGGACGGCGGCATCGCGGCGATCAAGGCCGTTCTCGACGGCGGCGCCGACGTCGTGGAGGTGGGGCTGCCGCACAGCGACCCCGTGCTCGACGGCCCGGTCATCCAGACCGCCGACGACATCGCCCTGCGCGGCGGCGTGCGGATCGCGGACGTCATGCGCACCGTCCGCGAGACGCACCAGGCCACCGGCAAGCCGGTCCTCGTCATGACCTACTGGAACCCCATCGACCGCTACGGCGTCGAGCGCTTCACCGCCGAACTGGCCGAGGCGGGCGGCGCCGGGTGCATCCTGCCCGACCTGCCGGTGCAGGAGTCGGCGCTGTGGCGCGAGCACGCCGAGAAGCACGGCCTGGCGACGGTCTTCGTGGTCGCGCCGAGCAGCAGGGACGAGCGGCTCGCGCAGATCACCGCGGCGGGCAGCGGCTTCGTGTACGCCGCCTCGCTGATGGGCGTCACGGGCACCCGCGAGACGGTCGGCGCGCAGGCCCAGGACCTGGTGCGGCGGACCCGGGACACGGGCACGTCCCTGCCGGTGTGCGTCGGGCTCGGTGTCTCCGACGCGAGGCAGGCCGCCGAGGTGGCCGGCTTCGCCGACGGGGTGATCGTCGGCTCGGCCTTCGTCAAGCGGATGCTGGACGCGCCGGACGACGCGGCCGGCGTCGAGGCGGTCCGCGCGCTCGCGGCCGACCTGGCGAAGGGCGTGCGCGGCCAGGCGTAGCCGGCCCGGATGCATACGGCTGCAAAGCGGCAAGTCATACGGGTCCCTCGTACGGGTGGACCTGGGGCCGGGGAGGCGCGGTGCGCCTCCCCGGTTCGTTCTGCGGGGTGTGAGCGAGAAGAACCGTGACGGAAAGCGCACCGCCCGGGAGCGGCTGGCGGTCGAGCGTGACAAGCAGAGGGCCGCGGACAAGCGCAGGCGGGCGCTGATCGTCGGCGCGGCGGTCGTCGGCGTCCTGGGCCTGGCCGCGGTGATCGGCGTGGTCGCCGCGAACGCCGGCAAGGACACCGACGACAGCGCGGGCCCGGTCGTGGCCCCCTCGGGGGCGAACGGCGAGGACAACCTCGCCATCCCGGTCGGCAAGGGCGACGCCAGGTCGACGCTCACCGTCTGGGAGGACTTCCGCTGCCCGGCCTGCCAGTCCTTCGAGCAGACCTACCGCTCGACGATCCACGAGCTGACGGACGCCGGCCAGCTGAGGGTGGACTACCGCCTGGCCACGATCATCGACGGCAACATGGGCGGCACCGGCTCCCGCAACGCGGCCAACGCCGCGGCCTGCGCCCAGGACGCCGGTCACTTCACGGCGTACCACGACGTGCTCTACGACAACCAGCCCCCCGAGACCGACGACGCCTTCGCGGACAACGCGAAGCTGATCGAGCTGGCCGGGAAGGTCAAGGGCCTGGACACGCCCGCGTTCCGCAAGTGCGTCGAGGACGGCCGGCACAACAGCTGGGTCGACAAGTCCAGCGCGGCCTTCGGCAAGGGCGGCTTCAGCGGCACGCCGACCGTGCTGCTCAACGGCAAGAACATCTACCAGGACCAGACGATGACGCCCGCGAAGCTGAAGCAGCAGGTGCAGGAGGCCGCGCGCGGCTGAGGCGCGCGGCCACCGGGCCTGTTATGGAGCCGTAGCCGGGCTGCTCGACATCGGGCCTGCCCGGCACGGTAGCGTCGACCCTGCCATGGAACTTGCCTACATTCCCAGCCCGTCGCGCGGAGTGCTGTACATCGGCCCGATCCCGCTGCGCGGCTACGCGTTCTGCATCATCCTCGGCGTCTTCGTGGCCGTGTGGTACGGCAACAAGCGCTGGATCGCCCGTGGTGGGCGCACCGGCACTGTGGCCGACATCGCGGTCTGGGCGGTGCCGTTCGGCCTGGTCGGCGGCCGCCTCTACCACGTGATCACGGACTACGAGCTGTACTTCAGCGAGGGCCGTGACTGGGTGGACGCCCTCAAGATCTGGGAGGGCGGCCTCGGTATCTGGGGCGCGATCGCGCTGGGCGCGGTCGGCGCGTGGATCGGCTGCCGCCGGCGGGGCATCCCGCTGCCCGCCTACGCCGACGCCGTCGCCCCCGGTATCGCCCTGGCACAGGGCATCGGGCGCTGGGGCAACTGGTTCAACCAGGAGCTGTACGGGCGGGAGACCGACCTCCCCTGGGCGCTGCACATCACGTCCACGGCGGACGGCCGGGTGCCGGGGTACTACCACCCGACGTTCCTCTACGAGTCCCTGTGGTGCATCGGTGTCGCGGTGCTGGTGATCTGGGCCGACCGGCGGTTCAAGCTCGGCCACGGCCGGGCGTTCGCGCTGTACGTCGCCTCCTACTGCGCGGGCCGGTTCTGGATCGAGTACATGCGGGTCGACGACGCCCACCACATCCTCGGGCTGCGGCTGAACAACTGGACCGCGCTGCTGGTGTTCGTGCTGGCCGTGGTCTACATCGTGTTCTCCGCGAAGAGGCGGCCGGGCCGTGAGGCCGTGGTCGAACCGGATCCCGCCGCCTCCGGCGACGAGGCCGAGGGCGCCGACAGGACCGACGACGCCGACGAGTCCGGCGATGCCGAGAAGGCCGAGAAGGCCGACGGTGACAGTGCGTCCGGGGAGGCCGAGTCCGAGAAGGCCAAGTCCGAAGCGGCGGAGGACGAAGCGGGCGAGGACGAGGCGGTCGGGGACGAGGCCGGGACGGCGACGAAGAAGAGCTGACGATCTGTCGTACGCGGACGAGGGCGCCCGGAGTTCTTCCGGGCGCCCTCGTCCGTGTTCCGGCGCGTCAGTCGCGGTGGGCCAGCGCCAGGGTCCTGGTCGCCTCACCGACCACCGCCGCGTCGATGAACGTGCCGTCCGGGAGGGCCTGCGCGGAGCTGTTGACGGCCGCCGCCTTGAGGATGGTCTCGGCCTTCTCGATCTCCTCCGGGGTGGGGAGATAGGCCCGTTCGATGATCGGGAGCTGGCGGGGGTGGATGGCGGCCCGGCCCAGGAAGCCCAGGGTCCGGCCGTGGGCGCAGGTCGCCGCCAGCCCGTCCAGGTCACGGACGTCCGGGTGCACCGACTGGGGTGGCGGGGCGAGGGCCGCCGCCCGCGCCGCGTTGACGATGCGGGAGCGGGGCCAGTCGAGGCCGCTGTCGCATCGCACGCCGAGGTCGGCCCGCAGGTCGGCCTCGCCCAGGGAGATGCCCCGCAGTGCGGGGTGGGCGCAGGCGATGGCGTAGGCGTGCTCGATGGCGAGGGCGGATTCCAGCAGCGCGTACAGGGGTGGCCGGCTGCCGTCGGCGCCCGTCCGGTCCGCCGTCAGGGTGATGTGGCGGGGGGACGCCACCTTCGGCAGGCGCAGGCCCGAGAGGCCGGGGAGGGCGGCGAGCGACTTCAGGTCCTTGTCGGCCCACGGGGTGTCCAGGGCGTTGACGCGGACGTGCACCGGGGTGGGGTGGTGGGGCTCGGAGAGGAGTTCCGCGGTGGCGGCGCGGGCGTAGTCCTTGCGCTCGGGCGCGACGGCGTCCTCCAGGTCGACCACGACGACGTCGGCGCCCGCGGCGAGGGCCTTGTGGACCACGTGGGGGCGGTCGCCGGGTGCGTACAGCCAGGTCAGTGGGGTGGTCACAGGGCGCCCTCCGCGCGGAGGGCGCCCAGTTCCTCGGCGGTCAGGCCCAGTTCGGTGAGTACCTCGTCGGTGTCCGCGCCGTGCGGGCGGCCCGCCCAGCGGATGGAGCCGGGCGTGGCGGAGAGGCGGAAGAGGACGTTCTGCATGCGGAGAGGGCCCAGCTCGGGGTCGTCGACGGTGGTGACGGTGTCCAGGGCCGCGTACTGGGGGTCGGTCATCACGTCGCGGATGTCCTGGACAGGGGCCACCGCCGCCTCGGCCTTCTCGAAGGCCGCGAGGACCTCGTCGCGGGGACGTTCGGCGATCCAGCTGCCGACCGCCTCGTCGAGGACGTCGGCGTGCCGGGCGCGGTCGGCGCCCGTGGCGAACCACGGCTCGTCGATCAGCTCGGGGCGGCCGACCAGGCGCATCACGCGTTCGGCGATGGACTGGGCCGAGGTCGAGACCGCGACCCAGCTGCCGTCGGCCGTGCGGTAGGTGTTGCGCGGGGCGTTGTTCTGGGAGCGGTTGCCGGTCCGGGGCTGGACGTGGCCGAGCTGGTCGAACCAGAGGGGGTGCGGGCCGAGGACCGTGAGGATCGGCTCGATGATCGCCATGTCGACGACCTGTCCCTCGCCGGTGCGGTCGCGGGCGGCGAGGGCGGCCATCACTCCGTACGCCGTGGCCAGGCCGGCGATGGAGTCGGCGAGGCCGAAGGGCGGGAGCGTCGGGGGCGCGTCGGGTTCGCCGGTGATCGCGGCGAAGCCGCTCATCGCCTCGGCGAGGGTGCCGAAGCCCGGGCGGTGCGCGTAGGGCCCGAACTGGCCGAAGGCGGTGACGCGGGTGAGGATCAGGCGGGGGTTGACGGCCGAGAGCTCCGGCCAGCCGAGGTCCCACTTCTCCAGGGTGCCCGGGCGGAAGTTCTCGATGACGACGTCCGCGTCGGCGGCCAGACGGCGCAGGGTGGCCTGGCCGCCGGGCTTGGAGAGGTCGAGGGTGATGGTGCGCTTGTTGCGGCCGAGGTGCTTCCACCACAGGCCGATGCCGTCCTTGGCGGGGCCGTGGCCCCGGGAGGGATCCGGTTTCCCGGGGTGCTCGATCTTGATGACCTCCGCGCCGAAGTCGCCGAGCAGGGTGGCGGCGAGCGGGCCGGCGAAGAGGGTGGCCATGTCGAGGACGCGGAGGCCGCCGAGGGGCGGGGTGGGTGTGGTCATGTCGTGCACTCGGTACGGGTCATGGGCGGGTCGCCTCCAGGAGGGTGAGGTGGGCCAGCGTGTCGAAGCCGGTGCCGTCGAAGTCCGCGATGGAGGTGGCGAGGCGGTTCTTGAGGGGTGCCGTCCAGTGGTCCGGGAGCGCGGTCGGGGTGCCGGCGACGAGGGCGGCGACGCTGCCGGCGGTGGCCCCGTTGGAGTCGGTGTCCCAGCCACCGGAGACCGCGCGGCAGATGCTGCCGGTGAAGTCGCCGTCCGCGTGGGTGAGGGCGGCGGCGACCAGGGCGGTGTTGGGGACGGCGTGGACCCAGTGGTAGGCGGCGTGCCGGGTGTGGAGTTCGTCCACGACCGTGTCGAAGTCCTCGTGGGACCGGGCGAGTCGGACGGCGTGCCGGACGGCCTCGGCCAGGCGGGAGTGCGGGGGGACGACGCCGAGTCCGGTGCGCAGGCTGGTGTGGACGTCGGCGGTGCCGGTGGCCGCGGTGGCGATGGTGGCGGCGGTGAACATCGCGGCGTAGACGCCGTTCGCGGTGTGGCTGAGGGTGGCGTCCCGGTGTGCCTGTTCGGCCGCGGCGGCGGGGTCGCCGGGGTTGGTCCAGCCGTGGAGGTCGGCGCGGATCAGGGCGCCGATCCATTCACGGAAGGGGTTGCGGTGGCGGGCGGTGTGCGGGGGCTCGATGCCGCTGAGGAGATTGCGGTAGGCGACGCGTTCCGCGGTGAAGGCGCGGCCGGCGGGGAGTTCGTCGAGCCAGAGGCCGGCCACGTCCGCGGTGGTGAAGCTCCGGGTGCGGCGCTGGAGCAGGAGGAGGTTGAGGAGGGGGTAGTTGAGGTCGTCGTCCTCGGGCATGCCGTCGATGTTCTCGGCGAGCGAGGTGCCGGCCGAGCGGCGGTTCCAGGGGTGGGTGTCGAGAAGCGGCTGGGGGACTCCCCGGGCGGTGAAGTAGGTGGCAAGGGGCCAGTTGCCGGTGGCGCGGGCGAGTTGGCGGATTCCGGTGAGGGGGAGCTTCTCGACCGGTTTGCCCAGCAGGCAGCCGACGGCCCGGCCCAGCCAGGCGGCGTGCAGGCGTGCCTCCAGGTCTGCCGGGGGGCCCGCGGCGCGCTCCGACGACGGCCAGTCGGGGCACAGGGACCTGATCCTCGCCAGGCCCGTCGGCTCCCGGTCCTGGAGCCGGCTGGGCAGGTCCGCCAGTTCGTCCAGCAGGTCCTCGGCCAGTTGCCGCAGGTAGCGGGAGGCCGGTTGCGGGGAGGCGCCCGCCCGGACCGGGGCGTCGGGACCGCCCGCCGCGTTCCAGCGCCTTTCGACGGCGGTCGGCCGGCGGCCGTCCTGGTGTGCCTGGCGGAGTTCGTGGCCGAGCAGGTCCTCGGGCTGGACCCAGGTCAGTCGGAGCATCCGGTGCCTCCCAGCGCGATGAACGCCTCCTCGTGGGCACGGCGCCGGCTCACGTCCCGACGGAAGATCTCCGCCGTGACCTCGCCGAGCGCGCGCCCCGGTTCCCACAGGTCCAGGCGGCTGGCCTCCGCCACCGTCTTCGACCACTCGTCCGGGACCGGGGAGCCCAGGGCCCCGGCCAGCGCGCCCGCCATCGTGGCGATCGAGTCGCAGTCGCGGCCGTAGTTCACCGAGCCCAGGACCGCTTGGCGGTAGTCGCCGCCCGCGACCAGCAACATGCCCAGCGCGACGGGGAGTTCCTCGATGGCGTGCAGGCGGGAGGGACGGCGGGCGCCGAGCGAGGGGGTGCGGTAGTCGGGACCCACCGTGTCGTACGGGGCCACCGCCTCACGCAGCGGAGTCAGCGCCGACTCGAAGTCCGCGTGTCCGGACGCCGCTTCGCACACCGCCGCGATCGCCGCCCGTGTGCCGTCCTTCGCGTGCTCCAGGCATGCCGTCACCACCGATTCCGGTGTCGCCCCGGGGGAGCAGGCCGCCGCCACCGCCGCAGCGAAGACGCCCGCCGCCTCGCGGCCGTACGACGACTGGTGGGCGCCCGCGACGTCCAGCGCCTCGGCGTAGGCACCCGCCGGGTTGGCCGCGTTGACCAGGCCGACCGGGGCCATGTACATCGCGGCACCGCAGTTCACGATGTTGCCGACGCCGGCCTCCCGGGGGTCGACGTGACCGTAGTGGATCCGCGCCACCAGCCACTTCTCCGCCAGGAAGATCCGCTGCAGGGGGAGGGCCTGCGCCTCCAGCTCCGGGATCCAGCGTGGGGTGGTGATCAGGTCGGGGACCAGGCGGTCGGCGACGGCATAGGCGTCGAGGTGGTCGCGGACCTCGGCGTAGACCCGTACCAGCGCGTGGGTCATCAAGGTGTCGTCGGTGACGTGGCCGTCGCCCTTGTGGTACGGCGCGATGGGGCGGGCGGTGCGCCAGGCGCCGCCGTTCCAGGGGCCGACGACGCCGTGGACGCGGCCGCCGTGGCGCTCGGTGATCTGGTCGGGGGAGTAGCCCTCGACGGGGCCGCCGAGAGCGTCGCCGACGGCCGCGCCGACCAGGGCGCCGGTGATCCGCTCACTGAGGGAGTCTGCTCGGCTTTCTTCTCCTTTGGGGGTCATGAGCCGAATCATCCCCCTGGCGGGGCCGGTTGTGCGGCTTCCAGGAGTTCGGCGAGTTCCACCAGGTCGGTGCCGGTGAGGCGGGGGAGTACGCAGCCGGAGAGGTGCCGGCAGGTGTCGCGCCAGGTGCCGGGGACCGCCGCGCCGCCGCCGAGCGCGCCGGTGAGGGCGCCCGCGAGGGCCGGGGCCGAGTCCGCGACGCGCGAGAGACAGGCCGCGGCGGGTACCGCCTCCGCGATCCGGCCCTGGGAGGCCATGGTGAGGGCGAGGGCGACCGGGACCGTCTCGGCGGCGGCGATGCCGTAGCTGTAGACGTGGTCCACGATCTGGTGTTCCAGGAGGGGGATCAGCGCGAAGGCGCTGACCGCGTCCGCCGCCAGCTTCAGGGCGTGGCGGGCGTTGCGGCCGATCTCCGTCCCCTCGGGCAGTTCGGCGAGCGCCGCCGTCACGCAGGTGTGCGGGGTGGCTCCGGTGAGCGCGAGGGAGACGGCGGCGGCCATCGCGCGGGCGCCGTGCACGCCGTCGCCGTCCTGGGTGTAGCGGGCGTCGAACTCGGCGAGGGACGCGGCGAGCGCGGGGTCACCGGGGTGGGCGACGGCGAGCACGCAGGCCCGGACGCAGGCGGCGTCGTCGAAGTAGTGCGGGTTGTCGTGGCCGGTCGCGGGTGGACGCAGGCCGGCGGCGAGGTTGCCGAGGCCGGCCCGGACGGAGATGCGGGCGCGCAGCGGGAGCACGGCGGACTCGATCTCGGGGGCGCGTTCGGCTGCCGCCGCCACCTCACTGGCCACGGAGTTCCAGGTCAGGTCGATGGCCGCGCGCACGCGGCGTTCCCGGCTGAGGTCGCCGAGGACGGTGTCGTCGCCGGCGCGCAGCACGGCCTCCGCGGCGAAGGCCGCCCACTCGGCGTCGTCGGAGGGGCCGAGGCGGAGGGGTTCGGGGGGCTGGTTGAGGGCGATGGGGACGGGGAGGGTGGTCGTCGCGTTGTGCTCGGCGAAGGTGTCCAGTTCGCGGGTCAGCCGGCGGGTCCATTCGGGCATGCGGGCGGCTCGGTGGCGGGCGGCGGGCCAGCCGGCGGCGTCGCCTGCGGCGAGGCCCAGGAGGAGACCCTCGATCCTGCTGCCGGTGGTGGTGTCGGGTGCTGTGGCCTCGGCTTCGCCTTCGGCTCGGTGTTTCCCGCCCGCGCCACCCTTACCGATCTCCTGCTCGGGTGGGGGTGGCCCCTGAGGGGGGTTCTCGCCGTCGGCGGGCGCGGGTTCGGGGTCGCTTGTCAGGGCTTCGTCGAGGTCCGTCGACGTCGGCGGGGTGTGCAGGGTAAGGGGGCCTGTCTCGTCCCACGGGGCCGGGGGCTTCATCGGATCGCCTCGCCTGGTGCCGCCGCTGCACGGCCGGCCCGGTAGGGGCGGTCGTCCTCCGGGGTCAGCAGGTCCGCCACGTCCAGTACGTGGTGGCCGGCCATCGACGGCAGGCAGCTTCCCCGCGCCGGGCCGATCGCCGTCGCCCACTCCTGCGGGATCGCGGACTCGCCCTGCTGCGCGCCGGCCAGGGCGCCCGCGACCGCGGCCGTGGTGTCGGCGTCCCGGCCCATGTTGACGGCCGTGAGCACCGCCTCCTCGAAGTCGCCGTCCGCCGCCGCGTACGCGCCGAAGGCCAGGGCGACCGCCTCGGGAGCGAGGTCGGTCCACGGGTAGCCGCCGATGACCACGGCGGAGCGCACCGCGCGTTCGCCGCGGTGGGCGACGACCACGGCACGCCGCAGGGAACGCGCGGTCCAGGAGTCGTCCGGCACGACGGCGAGCGCCGAGGCGACCACTGCGGTGGCCGGAGCGCCCGCCATCGCCGCCGCGACCCCGGCCGCGACCGCCTGGCCGCCGTAGATGCCCTCCCCCTCGTGGCTGACGGAGCCGTCGATCGCCACCAGGCGGGCCGCCTCGGCGGGGCGGCCCGCGGCGAACACCCCGAAGGGCGCGGCGCGCATCGCGAGGCCGTCGCTCCAGGCGTGCCGGTGCTGGGCGGAGATCGGGGCGGCGAGGCCGCGGCGGAGGTTCTCCAGGGTGCCGCGTTCGCTGAAGCCCGCGCCCCGGAACTGGCCCTCGGCACGGTCCGCGATCCAGGCGTGCCAGGCCGCCTCCACATGGGCGGGGGTGAGGGCGGAGCCGTGCCGGGCGAGCAGCAGGCCCGAGAAGATCGCGTACTCGGTGTCGTCGGTGCCGGAGGGGCGGTCGGCGACGTAGCCGGTGATGCGGCCCCAGCGGGCGCGGATCTCGGACGGCTTCATGTTCTCGGCGGGGGCGCCCAGGGCGTCGCCGACGGCGAGGCCGAGCAGGGCGCCGCGGGCCCGGGAACGGAGTTCCGCGGCGTCCCCGGGGGCCGGTACCGAGGGAACGCGGGCGATCGATGGCATCGCGGCCTCTCCTCTCAGGGCGGGTGACCCTTTGCGGAACTGTCCCCGGTGCGGTGTGCCGCGCAGCCTCACGAGCCTCAGTGTCACCCGGTCGACATCTGAGCGACTTGATAATCGGATGAGCAAGAAAGGGTAAAGCCGCAGGTTAGCCGAGCCTTTCCTTCCTGGCGGGGGCGGAATCCCCGACGTAGGCTGGTTGTTGTCGAAAAGTGGAACGAGTCCAAGTTAGCTTTCGTTGGGGGACCGGTATGGCCATCATCGAGACCGAGGCGGCGCTGCACGAGGCGCATCGCGACAACCACACGCACCGGGACGTCAACGGCGGCTGGCTGCGCCCCGCCGTGTTCGGCGCGATGGACGGCCTGGTCTCCAACCTCGCTCTGATGACCGGTGTCGCGGGCGGTGCGGTCGGTCAGCAGACCATCGTGCTGACCGGGCTCGCGGGCCTCGCCGCCGGCGCCTTCTCCATGGCCGCCGGTGAGTACACGTCGGTGGCCTCCCAGCGTGAGCTGGTCGAGGCCGAGCTGGACGTCGAGCGCCGCGAGCTGCGCAAGCACCCGAAGGACGAGGAGGCCGAGCTCGCCCGGCTCTACGAGACGCGTGGCGTCGAGCCGGGTCTGGCCCGTGAGGTGGCCCGGCAGCTGTCGAAGGATCCCGAGCAGGCGCTGGAGATCCATGCCCGCGAGGAGCTCGGCGTCGATCCCGGCGATCTTCCGTCGCCGCTGGTCGCCGCGGTGTCGAGCTTCGGCTCCTTCGCGCTCGGCGCCCTGCTTCCGGTGCTGCCGTACCTGCTCGGTGCGACGGTGCTGTGGCCGGCCGTGCTGCTCGCGTTGCTCGGTCTGTTCGGGTGTGGTGCCGTGGTGGCCAAGGTGACGGCGCGGACCTGGTGGTTCAGCGGGTTGCGGCAGCTCGCCCTCGGTGGCGCCGCGGCCGGTGTGACCTACGCCCTGGGCAGTCTGTTCGGAACGGCCGTAGGATAGGGCGGCTCGTGCTTTATGCGGAGAGCCGCATAAGTAGCCGTTACTGTCTGGTTTCGAGTGCGTAATCGCCGGGCATGAGCCGTAAGCGCTGTGGGCAATGAGGCCTCCGGCGCACTCGCGGGGTGAGCGACGCTGCTCGCCCTGCCCACCGGGCCGACGGACAAGGATCTGTCCTCCCCGGCCCCCCATGAATCGCTGCCGCGAGCCGCGGTGTCTTCGTCGCGCACCCTTGCGAGAAGTCCACATGTTGGAACGGTCTATCCGCTTCCCGAGAACCGCCCCATCATGTAACCTGCACGAAATTTTGATCTCACGCGAGGGCCAGCGTCGTCCCTCGGCACTTGAACATGCCACTTGACGACGGGAGAGCCGATGCGTACGCCGCGCCAGCCGTCCCAGCATTCCGCGAATGGCCAGAACTGGTCTTTCATGGATGCTCGCCCTGCTGCGCAGGGTATGTACGACCCCCGCAACGAGCACGACGCCTGCGGCGTCGGCTTCGTGGCCACCCTCACCGGTGAGGCGAGCCATGCGCTGGTCGAACAGGCGCTCACGGTGCTGCGCAACCTGGAGCACCGCGGGGCCACCGGCTCCGAGCCGGACTCCGGTGACGGCGCGGGCATTCTCGCCCAGGTGCCGGACTCCTTCCTCCGTGAGGTGGCCGGATTCGATCTGCCGAAGGCCGGCGGTTACGCCGTCGGTATCGCCTTCCTGCCGGAGGACGGCGCCGACGAGGCTGTCTCACGTATCGAGACGATCGCGGCCGACGAGGGCCTGACCGTCCTCGGCTGGCGCGAGGTCCCCGTCGCGCCCGAGCTGCTCGGCGCCACCGCCCGTTCGACGATGCCCGCCTTCCGGCAGGTCTTCGTCACCGACGGCGCTTCGGAGGGCATCGCCCTCGACCGCAAGGCCTTCGTGCTGCGCAAGCGCGCCGAGCGCGAGGCCGGCGTCTACTTCCCCTCGCTGTCCGCCCGGACGATCGTCTACAAGGGCATGCTGACCACAGGCCAGCTGGAGCCGTTCTTCCCGGACCTGTCCGACCGCCGATTCGCATCCGCGATCGCGCTCGTGCACTCCCGGTTCTCCACGAACACCTTCCCGTCGTGGCCACTGGCGCACCCGTACCGCTTCGTCGCGCACAACGGTGAGATCAACACCGTCAAGGGCAACCGCAACTGGATGCGGGCCCGCGAGTCCCAGCTGCACTCCGAGCTGTTCGGCGCCCCGGAGAAGCTCGCGAAGGTCTTCCCGGTCTGCACGCCCGACGCCTCCGACTCGGCGTCCTTCGACGAGGTGCTCGAACTGCTGCACCTCGGCGGGCGTTCGCTGCCCCACTCGGTGCTGATGATGATCCCCGAGGCGTGGGAGAACCACGACTCCATGGACCCGACCCGGCGCGCCTTCTACCAGTACCACTCCACGATGATGGAGCCCTGGGACGGCCCGGCCTGCGTCACCTTCACCGACGGCACCCAGGTCGGCGCCGTTCTCGACCGCAACGGTCTGCGCCCCGGCCGCTACTGGGTCACCGACGACGGCCTCGTCGTCCTCGGCTCCGAGGTCGGCGTCCTCGACATCGACCCCGCGAAGGTCGTCCGCAAGGGCCGCCTCCAGCCCGGCCGCATGTTCCTCGTGGACACCGCCGAGCACCGCATCATCGAGGACGACGAGATCAAGGCACAGCTCGCCGGCGAGAACCCCTACGCCGACTGGCTGGAGGCCGGCGAGATCGAGCTGAGCGACCTGCCCGAGCGTGAGCACATCGTGCACACCCACGCCTCGGTCACCCGCCGCCAGCAGACCTTCGGCTACACCGAGGAAGAGCTGCGCGTCATCCTGGCGCCGATGGCCAAGGCCGGCGCCGAGCCGATCGGCTCGATGGGCACCGACTCGCCGATCGCCGCGCTGTCCGACCGCCCGCGTCTGCTCTTCGACTACTTCACGCAGCTGTTCGCGCAGGTCACCAACCCGCCGCTGGACGCGATCCGCGAGGAACTGGTCACCTCGCTGCGCAGCTCGCTGGGCCCGCAGGGCAACCTGCTGGAGCCGACGGCCGCCTCCTGCCGCAGTGTCGTGCTGCCCTTCCCGGTGATCGACAACGACGAGCTGGCCAAGCTCATCCACATCAACGCCGACGGCGACATGCCCGGCATGAAGGCCGCCACGCTCTCCGGCCTCTACCGCGTCAGCGGTGGCGGTGACTCCCTCGCCGCGCGGATCGAGGAGATCTGCGCCGAGGCCGACGGCGCGATCGAGAACGGCGCCCGGCTGATCGTGCTGTCCGACCGGCACTCGGACGCCGAGCACGCGCCGATCCCCTCGCTGCTGCTCACCGCGGCCGTCCACCACCACCTCATCCGCACCAAGCAGCGCACCCACGTGGGCCTGCTGGTCGAGGCCGGTGACGTCCGCGAGGTCCACCACGTCGCCCTGCTCATCGGCTACGGCGCGGCCGCCGTCAACCCGTACCTGGCGATGGAGTCCGTCGAGGACCTGGTCCGCGCGGGTACCTTCCTGCCGGGCATCGAGGCCGAGAAGGCCATCCGCAACCTGATCTACGCCCTCGGCAAGGGCGTGCTGAAGGTCATGTCCAAGATGGGCATCTCCACCGTCGCCTCCTACCGCGGCGCCCAGGTCTTCGAGGCCGTCGGTCTCGACGAGGCATTCGTGGAGGAGTACTTCAACGGCACCGCCACCAAGATCGGCGGCGTCGGCATCGACGTCATCGCCAAGGAGGTCGCCGCCCGGCACGCCAAGGCGTACCCCGCCTCGGGCATCGCCCCGGCGCACCGCGCGCTGGAGATAGGCGGCGAGTACCAGTGGCGCCGCGAGGGCGAGCCGCACCTGTTCGACCCGGAGACGATCTTCCGCCTCCAGCACTCCACGCGCACCGGCCGCTACGACATCTTCAAGAAGTACACCGAGCGGGTGAACGAGCAGTCCGAGCGCCTGATGACGCTGCGCGGCCTGTTCGGCTTCAGGTCCGGTCGCCAGCCGATCTCCGTCGACGAGGTCGAGCCGGCCAGTGAGATCGTCAAGCGGTTCTCCACCGGCGCCATGTCCTACGGCTCGATCTCGCGCGAGGCGCACGAGACGCTCGCCATCGCCATGAACCAGCTCGGCGGAAAGTCCAACACCGGCGAGGGCGGCGAGGACCCGGACCGTCTGTACGACCCGGCACGCCGGTCGTCGATCAAGCAGGTGGCCTCCGGCCGCTTCGGCGTGACCAGCGAGTACCTCGTCAACTCCGACGACATCCAGATCAAGATGGCCCAGGGCGCCAAGCCCGGCGAGGGCGGTCAGCTGCCCGGCCACAAGGTGTACCCGTGGGTGGCCAGGACCCGGCACTCCACGCCGGGCGTGGGGCTCATCTCCCCGCCGCCGCACCACGACATCTACTCCATCGAGGATCTGGCCCAGCTGATCCACGACCTGAAGAACGCGAACCCGCAGGCGCGGATCCACGTGAAGCTGGTCTCCGAGGTCGGCGTCGGCACGGTCGCGGCCGGTGTGTCCAAGGCGCACGCCGACGTGGTGCTCATCTCCGGTCACGACGGTGGCACCGGTGCCTCTCCGCTGACCTCGCTGAAGCACGCCGGTGGCCCCTGGGAGCTCGGTCTCGCCGAGACCCAGCAGACGCTGCTGCTCAACGGCCTGCGCGACCGGATCGTCGTCCAGACCGACGGCCAGCTGAAGACCGGCCGGGACGTCGTCATCGCCGCGCTGCTCGGCGCCGAGGAGTTCGGTTTCGCGACCGCGCCGCTCGTCGTCTCCGGCTGCGTCATGATGCGCGTCTGCCACCTGGACACCTGCCCGGTCGGCATCGCCACCCAGAACCCGACGCTGCGCGAGCGCTTCACCGGCAAGGCCGAGCACGTGGTGAACTTCTTCCGGTTCATCGCCGAGGAGGTCCGCGAGCTGCTGGCCGAGCTGGGCTTCCGCTCCATCGAGGAGGCCGTCGGCCACGCCGAGGCCCTCGACGTCACGCGGGCCGTCGACCACTGGAAGGCGCAGGGCCTGGAGCTCGAGCCGCTGTTCCACGTGCCCGACCTGCCCGAGGGCGCGGTGCGCCACCAGCTCGTCGCCCAGGACCACGGCCTGGAGAAGGCGCTCGACAACGAGCTGATCAAGCTCGCCGCCGATGCCCTGGCCGCGGCCGGTGCCACCGACGCCCAGCCGGTGCGCGCCCAGGTCGCCATCCGCAACATCAACCGCACGGTCGGCACCATGCTCGGCCATGAGGTGACGAAGAAGTTCGGCGGGGCGGGCCTGCCCGACGACACCATCGACATCACCTTCACCGGCTCGGCCGGCCAGTCCTTCGGCGCCTTCGTCCCGCGCGGCATCACGCTGCGCCTGGAGGGCGACGCCAACGACTACGTCGGCAAGGGCCTGTCGGGTGGCCGTGTGATCGTCCGCCCGGACCGCGGCGCGGACCACCTCGCCGAGTTCAGCGTCATCGCGGGCAACACCCTCGCGTACGGCGCGACCGGCGGCGAGATGTTCCTGCGCGGCAAGGTCGGCGAGCGCTTCTGCGTCCGCAACTCCGGCGCGCTGGTGGTCTCCGAGGGCGTGGGCGACCACGGCTGCGAGTACATGACCGGCGGTCACGCGGTGGTGCTCGGCGAGACGGGCCGCAACTTCGCGGCCGGCATGTCCGGTGGCGTCGCGTACGTCATCGACCTCGACCGGGACAACGTCAACATCGGCAACGTGGAGGCCGTCGAGGCCCTCGACGACACCGACAGGCAGTGGCTGCACGACGTGGTGCGCCGCCACCAGGAGGAGACCGGCTCCACGGTCGCCGAGAAGCTCCTGGCCGAGTGGGACACCGCGGTCGAGCGCTTCAGCAAGATCATCCCCAGCACGTACAAGGCAGTGCTCGCCGCCAAGGACGCCGCCGAGCGAGACGGTCTCTCCGAGTCCGAGATCACCGAGAAGATGATGGAGGCGGCGATCAATGGCTGACCCGAAGGGCTTTCTGAACCACGGCCGCGAGGTCGCCAGGTCCCGCCCGGTCGAGGAGCGCGTCAGGGACTGGAACGAGGTCTACGTTCCCGGCTCCCTGCTGCCGATCATCAGCAAGCAGGCCAGCCGCTGCATGGACTGCGGCATCCCGTTCTGCCACAACGGCTGTCCGCTCGGGAACCTGATCCCCGAGTGGAACGACTACGCCTACCGCGAGGACTGGGGCGCCGCGTCGGAGCGCCTGCACGCCACGAACAACTTCCCGGAGTTCACCGGCCGCCTGTGCCCGGCCCCGTGCGAGTCGGCGTGTGTGCTGGGCATCAACCAGCCGGCGGTCACCATCAAGAACGTCGAGGTCTCGATCATCGACAAGGCGTGGGAGACCGGCGAGGTCGCCCCGCAGATCCCGGAGCGGCTGTCCGGCAAGACGGTCGCGGTGATCGGCTCGGGCCCGGCGGGCCTGGCGGCGGCCCAGCAGCTGACCCGCGCCGGCCACACCGTGGCGGTGTACGAGCGGGCGGACCGCGTCGGCGGCCTCCTGCGCTACGGCATCCCCGAGTTCAAGATGGAGAAGCGGCACATCAACCGCCGTATCGAGCAGATGCGCGCGGAGGGCACCCGTTTTCGCACCGGCGTCGAGATCGGCCGCGACATGAAGGCGACGGACCTGAAGAAGCGGTACGACGCCATCGTCATCGCCGCCGGGGCCACGACCGCCCGTGACCTCCCGGTCCCCGGCCGGGAACTCAAGGGCGTCTACCAGGCGATGGACTACCTGCCGCTGGCCAACAAGGTCCAGGAGGGCGACTACGTCACCACCCCGGTCTCGGCCGAGGGCAAGCACGTCGTCGTCATCGGCGGGGGTGACACGGGCGCCGACTGCGTGGGCACCGCCCACCGTCAGGGCGCGGCCTCGGTCACCCAGTTGGAGATCATGCCCCGCCCGGGCGACGAGCGGGACGCCGTCCGGCAGCCGTGGCCGACCTTCCCCATGCTGTACAAGGTCACGTCCGCGCACGAGGAGGGCGGCGAGCGGGTCTACGCCGTCTCGACCACCCACTTCGAGGGCGACGAGGACGGCAACGTCCAGTGGCTGCACCTCGTCGAGGTCGAGTTCGTCGACGGCAAGCTGACCCCGCGGCCGGGTACCGAGCGCAAGATCCCCGCCCAGCTGGTCACGCTGGCGATGGGCTTCACCGGCACCGACCGTGAGAACGGCTTGGTCGACCAGTTCGGCCTGGAGCTCGACGAACGCGGCAACATCGCCCGCGACGCCGACTTCCGCACCAACGTGCCGGGCGTCTACGTCGCCGGGGACGCCGGCCGCGGCCAGTCCCTCATCGTGTGGGCGATCGCGGAGGGCCGCTCGGCCGCCCGTGGCGTCGACCGCTTCCTCACGGGCGCCAGCGACCTTCCGGCCCCGATCCGCCCGACGGACCGCGCGCTGATGGTCTGACGGCCCACCGAAAGAGACGTCCCGTACAACGACGTACGGGCTGGTTGTCTGGGGGGGTTCCCCAGACTCCCCCCGAGACGGCGCCTGCCCGCCAGTCCCCGACCGGACGACTGGGCAGGCGCCGTCGCTCGTGCCGTAACCTCGCGGCGTGGCAGCCATCAGTCTCACCAAGGTCGAACAGAGCGCTCCGGCGCTCGTGAACCTGTACAAGAGCGCCGCGGTCTCGCTGGCCAAGCACGGCCTGGAGGGACAACGGGCCGCCGTGTACCTCGTCGTCGACTACTCGGGATCGATGAAGCCGTACTACCAGGACGGCAGCGTGCAGGCACTGGCCGACCGGGTGCTCGGGCTCTCGGCGCATCTGGACGACGACGGCAGGGTGCCCGTGGTGTTCTTCTCCACGGACATCGACGCCGTCACCGAGATCGCCCTCGCCGACCACCAGGGCCGGATCGAACGGATCGTGGCGGGCCTGGGGCACATGGGCAGGACCAGCTACCACCTGGCCATGGACGCCGTCATCGACC